>JAYNOQ010000027.1:0-18854 GCA_038113315.1 Flammeovirgaceae bacterium
TCATCAATTGATTTTTAGAATCTATATCGCTAAGTATTTCATTAAAATTTTTAACCGCTCCCATAACAACTGAGTTAATGTAATTAAGTTGTTCTAGATCTTCATCTATAGTATTTATAAGATCTGTAATTAGCTTATTTTTATCGGATTTTTTTTGAGCTAAATCCCTTTGATCTTCTATATAAAAAGAGATTACGATACTTAAGAAAATTACAATGGATTCTATTCCATATTTTTTTATTCTGTTGATCCCTAAACTCATAATTTTCTAATATTCTATTTCGTATTCTGAATAAATTTTTGCTTGTTTATAATTTTCACTAATATCATTTAATAACCTTGAATAAAGGTTCGCATATGTTTTTGTTCTTGTTAAAAACCCATAAAACTCATCAGACATATAGTATTGTTTGTTAAACTTAAAATCACTTACTACAGAAATACCATAAATCTCTCCTTCCATATTATTTACATTAATATTTATTCTAAACTTTTGATATACTTTATTATAAAGTTCTATTGAAAACATATCAATTAAGTTTGATATTGCATAGTTCCTATTATTCTGATGATTATAAATTTTTAATAGTAATAATTTAAGATCTTCATTTTCTATTAATTCAAAACTTCCAGTTGCAATTAATTGATTAAAAATACCTTCTTGAGGAAAAAATGAATAGGAAACTTTTATCTCAGAAATTTTATTTATTATTTCTACTTGTGATAAATTATTATTCTGAGAATTTATGTCAGATTGTATTTCGTTTATAAGCTTAACTGTCTTATTCATTTCCGATTTTATATAGTCTAATTGCTTTTGATCCTCATCTATAGTATTAATAAGATCGGTTATTAACTTATTTTTATCAGATTTTTTTTCAGCTAAATCTCTTTGTCCTTCTATGTAGAAAGATAGGATTATACTAAATAAAATAACAATAGACTCTAGTCCATATTTTTGTACTTTATCTATTCCCAGTTTCATAATTTAGATTCTAAGATTTAAAGATATAAAATAATTTCTTGGTAAACCTGGATAATAATATCTAGGGTCTCTACCTCCAAAACCTCTAGCATTGATTACTATACCTGAAGCATATTTTTTATTAAATACATTATTAATACCTGAGGATATATTTACATCAAATTTAGTTAAGGAAAATAGTTTTGAAAATGTAAAGTCAACTATGGAATATGCATCAGTAAATAATTTATTGGAATCATTTATAGGAATTTTTCCGATATTTTGAAATGAAATTTGAGTGAGATAATTTTTAAGATTTATCTTAAGTTTAGAGAATATAGTATGGGAAGGCACACCTGTTAATTTATTTTGAGAGTAGTCATTTCCTTTATCAATAAAATCTCTAAAAATATACCAGTATTTAGAAAAATTATTAGATGAAATAATAGATATATCTTTACTTTTTAATACCTGAAAATTTACTGACGTTTCAATTCCTGGGTGTGAGGTTCTACCTGCATTAACTCCCGTAAATGTATCGAAATCTGTCCTTTGTGCTACTAATAGATTTTTTATATCCATATAATACATATTTATATTATATGAAACATTATTATTTTTTGATGATCCCAATACGCCTATTTCATAATTTATTCCTGTCTCAGGTTTAATATCTGGATTAACTAAACCATTCTCATCTAGGGTCTCATCAATATTTGGAGGTGAGTACCCATGGCTAATATTTATAAAATAGGACTTATTATTTTTTTTAAAGTTATATGATAATCTAGGGGAAATAATATTTTTATATTGATAGCTTAGTTCTTCAATTTGGTTCTCATTACAACATGTCCAATCATATTTAATATTGTTTAAGCTAATTCCAAATATTAATTTAGAAAAATCTTTTATTGGTAAATTATATTGAGTGAAAATATTATAATTATTTCTTTTTTGAATCTGTTTAGTTATCAACACCTGATCATCCTCTCCATAATTATCCCACGTAATAAACTTATAGTCTTCTTTGGAGTAATCAAAACCATATATTAACTGACTTTTTGATATATTAATTTTCCCAAAGTGTCTTATGCCAAAAATTTTGCTTTTCTCATCTAAGAAATTAAATGGTCTCATTTCATCATTAATAAAAGATTTATAATATAATGAGGTACTTTGAGAATATACATATGGTATATTTAAGTTATAAGTTAAACCTGTTATTTGTCTTTTATAATTTTCACCTCCCCTTACTTTTTTCCATGAAAAAGCAGCTGAACTTGGATTTTCTAAATAATTAGATAAACTTAATGATGAGGGTATTAAAGCATTTGCATTATTGTAAAATTGAATAAACTCAATATCAGAAATTAAATTAATTTTGTAATTTAAATTTAATATACCTCTAAGATTTTCATAGGTGTTATTTTCTCTATACCCTTCACTATTTATCTTTTCAACATTAAAAAACATCTTAAAATCATTAATTTCTTTGGATAGAGATAAGCTATTCTGATAAGTATTAAATGATTTTAATGAACTATGGAAATTAATTAGATCAGAAAAATTGCTATTGGTTCTGAGTAAAATATTTCCACCTAACCCTGAACCATATAAACTTGAATTTGGACCTTTTAAGACTTCTACTTGACCTAGCATTTGTATTCCAAAATCTTCAAGAGATATTTCACCAACACCATTAGATAAAGGTATATTATTTAGGTATGCTTTAATCTTGTTAGTAGAGTAGGGTGATCTAGACCCCATCCCTCTAATTGTAATCCTATTTGTATTATAGCCTGCTGAATGAATATGTAGTCCTGATATTTCATTCAAAGAATTGATTATAAATTCACCATTTTCTTTTCTTAATTCTATGTCATTAAGTACAGAGGTAGATAATGATATGTCTTTCAATGGTGAAGAAAAAAGTTCTGATTTAATAATAATATCTTCAAGGATTATTCCCCTTCTAATTAAATAGACTTTGAACTTATCTGAACTATTAGCAGTAATTTTTTTTGAGTAAAATCTATTATCATTAATAACAAAATCAACAGGGAATTTTTTTGTTTCATATTTAAAATTACCATTTTCATCAGTGTAAATTTTTTTTCCATCAACAGATATTTCAATATTCTTCAGATTGAAACCATTTGATACATCTACTACTTTAGCTTCAACAAAATTTTGTGAGTGATTTGTAAATGGTATTATTAGTAAAGTAAGGAATATTTGTGTGAGCTTTAACATCAATTAAATAAATAAATGGCAATCAATAAAACTGAGACTATACCAATTATATACTTAAATAGTTTGAAAATGTTTAGTAATGTTTCATTCTCTGTCATATTAGCAAATGCTCCCAGAGAGAAATAAACCATCCACATTAAAAAAAATATTCCTATTATTGATGTTATTGTGAGATTCATTAATAACTTTTTTATAAATTTAATGATCTTATGCGAAACTTAGTTTCAATCTTTTTATTAATATTAATTTCAAGTATTTTTCTTTCTTGTCAAAACTCTGTTTTGATTGGTGAACTTGAAATCATTGAAGGCGAGTCATTTTATAAAGGGGAAAAATACTCAGGAATTGCCTTTAAAAAAGATGAATTAGATAATATAAGAGTTGAAGAAAAATATAATGATGGTATAAAATTTTATACTAAGCTTTTTTATCCAGGTGACTTAATACAAAGTGAATGGATTTATGGCAATTCAAAAATATCTGTAACTAGGTATTATAAAAGTGGTAAAATTGAAAGCAAAGAGACTTTTGACAAAGAAATGGTAAGAAATGGAACATCTTACCTATATTATAAAAATGGAAACCTAAAGAGTGAATGGAATTTTAAAAATGGTTTAAGAGACGGTCTTCAAAAAAATTTTTTTGGAAATGGTACATTATCAGACGAAACTGAAACGGTCAAAGGTATTCAAAATGGATTTATGAAAATTTATGATAGAAGTGGTAAACTTCTAAAAGAAGTATACTTTAAAGATGGCCTTCAGGTAAAGATCTAATTATGTTGTAACTGTAAGTGTATCATCATCTCTAGATGTACTAAAAGAATCAAGATCGCTATTTGCAGGGCCACTTACTAATGTTCCCTCGTTTGTAAATATAGATGTATGACATGTACAAGTAAAGTTTTCATTTGAATATTTCCAACTAGATCTACAACCTGCGTGTGGACAACTATTTGAGAATGCTCTTATTACATCCTGCCCAACATTAACTAATAACATTCCCCCTTCATTAAATAAATACCAACCTCCAGCCGATTTTAAAACTGAGAAAGATGGATGGTTAAGTTCTATAGTATAGGTGTTTCCATCTAATGTGAATCCATTTTCAGATGTGCTATTTTCATTGTTATCATCAGGCTTTATAACTTCTTCAGTATCATCACAACTAATAAAAAAAGATGAGCCTAAACTTGCAAATAAGGCAGTTGATCCTGCATTTTTCAAAAATATTCTTCTTTTGTTTTTCATATGATAAATAACGACAAAAATTATTTTTTGTTATCTATAAACTAATGAGATACTGAAATTTTATAAAAAATTGAGATCTATCTGTGTAATATTCCTGGTCTTTAATTAAGTTTTGATTTCCTCCAATATAAAATATTGTGAAAGGATTTGGTGTCCATTCAAATAGAGGTTGTAAGAAAATAGACTCTGAAAAATCATTGTATTCAGCAGCAAGTCTTAGTCCAATAAATTTTGAAAATTGATATTTAGTATCAAACCTATTTATAAAACCTTTATAATAATAATCTTCAGTATTTATTTCTTTTAATCTTGAAAGACTAATAAGATTATTAACAGAAAAATTATTATTGATTTGCAATCTAAGGGTTGCCATGAAATTAAATTCTTTTCCTAACTCGGGATTTTCGTCATTAAATGCTACATCTTTACCAAAACTAATATTTGAATTGAATGAAATTAGTTCAACAGGACTTGTAGATATGCCTATTCTTGTTGAACCATAATTTGAATATTTTCTATCAAGATAGTACGAGACAAAATCATAATCATGTGTAATTCCTATATTAGTATTTCCTTTCAATGATGCTGAAACTCTCCCATCTAGACTAATAACATCAAGCTTATTGTCGAAGTTATGTAACATGTCATATTTTAATGAATATGATATGTTTCTAAGAAATCCTTGATCTTTATAAGATGTGTATGATTGAAAATATGTAAGCCATTTCCTATCATTTTTTACGGCAAAGCCAACATCTGCTCTATACATAGGGTCTATATACTTATAACCAAGATATGAGTGCCAATTCTCAGTTGTTCTTGATAGTCCTAAAAATATACCATTTCCATTAAATTTTTCTCCATCAAGTCTGATTGAGTAATCGTTAAAATAATCATTTGATTCTATCCAATTATTTATAGGTTCTTCATTTATATTTTTTATGATGTCAAATGATAATCTAATATTTTTAGTTAATTGAAATAATCCATCAACAGCAAAAAGGTTACCATAACCTCCTCCATCGTAATGTCTTGTTGTGGATAGAAAACCAATTTTTGAGCCTTTATTTAATAGTCTTTGATATCTTAGTACGTTTACTAATGATTTTTTACCCTCTCCAAAGAATGATCTATCTCTTCCTGCTATTAGATAAGGCGAGTTATTGTCTAGTGATGATAAATAAAATAATCTTGACTTCGCACCTTGATTTAAAAGTTTAAGAGCAAATGCTGGATCATTAATTGATCTAGAATAAAATGGTTGAAGGTCTGGATTATTTAGCTTTAATACGTCAGTTCCCTTATTAAAAAAAGGTCTTTTTTCTGGATAACTTAATGAAAATGCTGAATTTGCATCAATTTGTGTGACATCTGCTTCAACTTGAGAGAAGTCAGGATTAATTGCTAATTCTAAAGACAAAGTTTTAGAAAGCTCAGTATTTAAACTTAGTCCAATATTATTTTTTAATTTACCATAGCTTATTTTATTTTTTGATGAGTTTTGAGAACCTTCTACACTACTGGTTATATATGGTAACAGATCAAATTTTTTATCAATTTTAATATTTTTAAATACCACATAGTCTTCAAATTGACAAGTTACACAAGAGTTGTCCCTATCATCTTTGGAAGATGATAACTCATAATCTATATATTTCCTAAAAAACTTAAATTTCCATTTTTGATCTTTACCGTTTGGGAATGGTAATGACGAGAAAGGAATTTTCATTTCAACATGATAACTATTCCCATTAATTGAACCTGAAGATTCATATTCTATATCATATGAGACCTCATATCTTGATTCTTCCATAATTGAGTTAAGTACTCTCACATCCAACTGTGAACCATATGGGTTAGACCCTAAAAATAAATTATTCCTTCCATCTCCGTAAGTATCAATAATTATTCCAATCATATCATCATTAAATATTCCATTGTCATCTCTTTTTCTTACAGATGCTCTAACAGCTTCTCTTGTTTTTGCATCAAACCTTAGATAGATATAATAGTCAGAATATAACATGTAACCAGTTGTTTCTACAATTGGTTTAGTATTGTAACCCGGTTGAATTTCATAGCTAAAATCAATTTTTAAAGCTTTATCCCATTCTTCTTGATTAATAATACCATCAACGGATATTAAGTTATCATCTATTTTAGATGGCTCATAAACTATTTGCGCTTGTAAGTCTGAAAAAAAAAATAATATAAAAAAAGCTAGAATGGTGTTTTTCATTTTAAAATCGGTACGAATATAGCTTATTTATGTTTTATGATTAAAAAATATAAATTTGTTTATGCCGACATATTACATAACAACCTTAAACTTTGCTATTCCTTTTTTTATAACATTAATAGCTGTAGAGGTGTTCTTTTCTAAATTTTATAATAAGGGCTATGTAATTAGAGGAATGGATACTTTATCAAGCTTGTGTTCAGGATTAACTAATATAGTAAAAGATGTATTAGGCTTGACATTAATAATAGTATCATACTCCTACATGGTTGATAATTTAGCTATTTTCAAAATAGAGTCATCACTAATAGTGTACATTATTGCTTTTATAGGTATTGACTTTGCAGGGTACTGGGTCCATAGAATTAATCATAGTATAAATTATTTTTGGAATCATCACATTATACATCATAGTAGTGAGGAGTTCAATTTAGCTTGCGCACTTAGGCAATCGATTTCAAATTTTTTTTCTATATCATTTATTTTCTTAATTCCAACTGCATTAATTGGTATTCCTGCAGAAGTTGTTGGAGTTCTTGCTCCTCTACACCTTTTTGCTCAGTATTGGTACCATACTAGACTTATTGGAAAGCTTGGATTTTTAGAATATATCATAGTTACTCCTTCTCATCATAGAGTTCACCATGCTATAAATGAAGAATATCTTGATAAAAACCTTTCCCAAGTATTTATAATTTGGGATAAATTATTTGGTACATTTCAAGAAGAATTAGATGATGTGCAACCTGTTTATGGAGTAAAAAGACCTTTAAGATCATGGAACCCAATTAAAATAAATTTTTCTCATCTTTTTCTTCTTATTAGAGATGCTTGGAAAACAAAATATTTAAATGATAAATTAAAAATATGGTTTATGCCAACTGGCTGGAGACCGGAAGATGTTAAAATTAAATATCCAGTTCAAACCATCAATTCAGTATATGATTATAAAAAATATTATCCAATATTATCTACACAATTACAGATATGGTCATGGTATCAATTTATAGTAGTATTTGTATTGATCATGTATTTCATTAATAATCTCCACATTATTTCTTTTACTGACGCAATGTTATTTGCTGCATTTATTTTTGTTTGTATTTACAGCTTAACAAGTTTGATGGACAAAGAAAAATCTTCACAAATTGTAGAGCTCATAAAACTCTTATTTGGATTTTTCCTTTTGTTTTTCACAAATAATTTTTCTGAACTTGAAAAGCTATTGCCTGCTCATGAAATTGTCATCTCATCTTACTTGATAATATCTTTTCTAGTAGTAAGTTATTTCAATAGACACGAACTTAAATTACAAAACTAGCTTTTAAGAAAAGGATATCTGTAATCATTAGGAGTATTGTAAACTTCTTTAATTGTCCTTGGAGATACCCATCTTAATAAATTTAGATAAGATCCAGCTTTGTCATTTGTTCCAGATGCTCTCCCTCCTCCAAAAGGTTGTTGACCGACTACTGCTCCAGTTGGCTTATCATTAATATAAAAATTTCCTGCAGAATATTCTAAAGCATCCATAGCTTTATCAATTGCAATCTGCTCTGAAGCAAAAATTGCTCCTGTTAATGCATATGGAGAAGTTTCATCTACAAGTGATAAGGTTTTTTCAAAATCTTTATCTTCATAAAGATAGATACATGTAACAGGCCCAAAAACTTCTTCTACCATTAACTTATTATTTGGATTACTTGTAAGAAAAACTGTTGGATCAATAAAATATCCCTTTGAACTATCATAGTTTCCTCCTACAATTAGTTCTAATTCTTTATCTTTTTTGCCTTCTTCAATGTAAGAAATTATTTTATTGAAAGCTCTCTCATCTATTACTGCATTCATGAAATTAGAAAAATCATAGGGATCTCCAATCTTAATTGTTTTTATTTCTTCAATAAGTTCCTTTTTTATATTAGGCCATAGTGATTTTGGTAAGTAAATTCTTGAAGGAGCACTGCATTTTTGTCCCTGAAACTCAAAACAACCTCTAATAATTGCAGTAGAAACTTCTTTTGAATTTGCAGACTCATGAGCAACTATAAAGTCTTTACCCCCTGTTTCTCCAACAACTCTTGGATATGAATTGTAATTATCAATATTTTCACCGATTTCTTTCCATAAATGCTTAAATACACCAGTACTACCAGTAAAGTGTAAACCTGCAAATTCTTTGTGTTTAAATATAATATCTCCAGCATCTGGTCCATCTACATAGATTATATTTATTACACCATCTGGTAGACCAGCTTCTTTGAATAAATCCATTATCACTTTTGCTGAATAAATCTGGGGATATGCTGGTTTCCAAATAACTGTATTTCCCATCAGTGCAGGGCTTGCGCATAGATTACCAGCAATAGAAGTAAAGTTAAATGGGCTAATAGCAAATACAAAACCCTCTAAAGGTCTATAGTCTAACCTATTCCACATTCCAGGAGATGATTCTGGCTGATTTTTATAAATTTCCTCCATATAAGATGCATTGAAATTTAGAAAGTCAATGAATTCGCATGCTGCATCAATTTCAGCTTGGAAAACATTTTTTGATTGACCAAGCATAGTAGACGCATTAATTTTAGTTCTGTAAGGACCCTTAAGCAATTCTGCCGCCTTTAAAAAAATAGAAGCTCTACTTTGCCATGACATTGCACTCCACTTTTTCTTTGCTTTTAGTGCTGCATCAACCGCTAATTTTACATGAGACTTATCTCCTTCATAAAAGTTTCCTATATGAAGATTATGGTCATGAGGAGCTGTAATTTTTATTTTATTTTCAGTAATTATTTCCTTTCCATCTATTATCATAGGTATATCTATGATTTTATTTTTCATCTCATTCAGAGTATTTATTAGTTCTTCTTTCTCTGGGGAACCGTCTATGTAATCTTTTACTGGTTCGTTTATTGGGATTGGTACTTCAAAAAATGCATTATTCATAATTTTTAAAATTTATTGTTTCCACGTTTTTAATTCAACTTTATTTCTTGCTAATTCTCTATTAGAGTACATGTTATCATATGCTTCTAAATCTTTTTTTAGTTGTTCATCTTTATCTAAAAATTCAAAAATTTGATCAATTATATCTAAAGCCTCTTCCCTTAAAGAATAAAAAATGAATTGATCTTTATTTTCAGAATTAAGTAAACCTGAATTTTTTAGGTAATAAACATGTCGTGATGTTTTTGTTTGGGTAAAGTTCAATATTATTTCAAGATCAGATATAGAAGCATCTTTTCTGTTTGCCAATATATTTAAAATTCTTATTCTTGATATATCAGAAAAAGATTTAAATATTGTTTTTCCATATTCAATATTAAATTTTTTTAATCTCATTTCTGTTAAATATTGTTATTAGAAACTATTCTAAATAAAAAAAACATATTTATTAAGTAATTTAGCATGTTATTTTAAAAAAGTAACATTTTAGAATGATACGAGATAAAAAATACTTTTTAATAATTTTTGTTTTAGTATCCTTGTTTTCATTTAATGAAATACATTCACAAGGTCAACAAAAAATAATACAGCTATCTGGAGTAGTAGTAGGTAAAGATAGTATCTCAGGTGTAGGTGGTGTTCACATCTATGTACCAAAGGCAGGAAGGGGAACTACCTCAAATCCTTACGGTTATTTTGCGATGCCAGTACTTGCAAGAGACAGTATAATAGTCAGTGCAATTGGATATCAAAAGCAAAATTTTATAATGCCGGGCGATAAAGGGGAATCGGTGACATTATTTATTGAATTAAAGCCTGATACCACAATCTTACCTGAACTTGAAATATTTCCTTATCCAACAGAGGAATTATTTAAGAAAGCTGTCCTTGCAATTGAATTACCAAATAGGCAGGACTTAGATAATATGGAAAAATCCTTAGATAAGGATTTATTAAGAAGAATGTATAATAATGAGCCAATGAGTGCAAATATGAATTATAAATATTTTATGGATCAGCAAATGATGGCAACATCAACTAAATACCAATTACCTTCCAACCCCTTATTGAATCCGTTTGCCTGGGTGAAATTTATAAAGGCAATAAAGAACGGAGATTTTAAAAGAAAAGATTAATTACAATTTATTTGAATTATTGAATAATCAATACTTTCATTGTCCATGCTGATAGCCTTAAACCAATCTTCGCAAGCTGAATCAATCATGCCTAGGTCATAATATATTGTTCCTCTGTTAATTAAATAATTAGTACTTTCAGAATTTAATAATATTGCTTTATTTATATCATCTAAAGCTTTTCTACTATTTCCAGATAGGAAATAAGAGATGCCTCTTTCAAAAAAAGCTAAATCTCTTTTATCATTTAATCTTATTGCAGAGTCGTAATATAAAATTGATAATTCATTTTTTTCTATAAAAGAATAAGAATGACCCAGATAAAAATAGTGATCGTAATTTTTATTGCTATTTTTAGTTTTTAAGATTTCTATAGCCTTTTCATATTTCCCGTTTTTGTATTTTTTAATTGCCTTTTTCAAATTACTTTGAAAGGGGAAACTCATGAAGAAAATAAAAAATAAATATTTTATCATAGTAGCCCCGACAAGAGTCGAACTTGTATCTAAAGTTTAGGAAACTTCTATTCTATCCATTGAACTACAGGGCCATATAACAAAAATAAATTTCATTTATAAATAAACAATATAATTAGTAGCTTTAAGTTTCATTCAAAAAATCACCAAATGGCAGAAGAGTTTAAGAAAAAAAAGGACGAGATATACAAGTTAGTAATGGAATTTGAGATGAAGATGAAGAATAATATTGATATGTATTATGATTCTGAGTCTTATGAAAAAATTGCAAAATGGTATATTGAAAATCATAAATTTAAAGTTGGTCTCAAAGCTGTAGATTTTGCATTATCTCAGCATCAATTTTCATCAGATTTATTAATTCAAAGAGCAAATATTCTAATTGCTTTACAGAAATTTTCCGAAGCATTAATTTCTCTTGAGCGAGCTCATTCACTTAATCCTACTGATGAAAATATTTTTATTATGATTGGGCAAGTGAAAATTATTTTAGCAGAATATAAAGATGCTATCTCAGTACTTTCAAAAGCTTTGAATTATTCAGAAAATAAAGATGAGATAAACTATCAAATTGGTTTAGCGTACCAAGCAAAGAAGGATTATAAAAATGCATCGATATATTTTAAAAAAGCAATTGAAATAAATATAAATCATGAAAATGCTTTATATGACTTAGCCTACTGTCTTGAATTAACAGGAGAGTTAGAGAATAGTGTTCATTATTATAAGAAATTTATTGATGAAGATCCGTACTCTGAATATGCTTGGTTTAATCTTGGAAATATTTATTTTAAATTAAAAGATTATAAAAAATCTGTAGAATCTTTTGAATTTGCTATTGCTATTGATGAAGAGTATTCAAGTGCTTACAATAATCTTGCTGAGTCTTATCTTAACTTAGAAAATTATGAGCTTGCTAAGAAGAATTTCTATAAATCTTTGGAGCTTGATGGCCCATCACCTGAAATATATTCTGCAATAGGAAGAGCTTACCATCATCTAGAAGATTATTCTACATCAATCAACTATTTTCAAAAGTCAATTAAGATTGATCAGTTTTTTAAGGAGTCGTATTATTGGTTAGGAAAGTCTCTTATTTCTTTAGATAAGTGGTTTGAAGCAATTCATTATCTTAAAAAAGCATATAAATTAAATAATGAAAATATAGAATATATTAAATCATTAGCTTTTGCAGAATTTAAGGTTGGAAATATGGTCTCTAGCATAGATTTATATACTAGAGCTTTAGAGATTGATCCATCAGATTATAAAACATCACTGGAGTACTCATTAATATATTATGATAGTGGTGATATTGAGAAAGCAATTAAAATTATTAAAAATGGAATTGAAGAGGTTCCTGATGAATCACTTTTATATTATAGGCTAGTTATTTATTTGATGGATTCAGGTAGATATAAAGAATCAATAAATGTTCTTGAAAGTGCTTTATCTCTTAATTTTGATAATCATGAGGTACTTTTTGATTTTGTACCTAATTTTGAAACTCAGTCTGCATTAATTCGAGTAATTAATCAGTTTAGAAAAAATAGATTATAATGAATTTTAACTTAAAAAATTTACCTGAAAGAACTGATAAACCAAGGTCTTCTGGTATAACTATGGTAATTGATAAAGGATCTAGTTTACAAGAGTGTAAAAATCTTATTGAATCCTCATCAAAATATATTGATTTTGTAAAGTTTGGGTGGGCTACCGCAAATTTTTCAGATCATTTAGTCGAAAAAATAAAGCTATTTGAAGAGGCCAATATTAATGTTTATTTTGGTGGTACACTTTTTGAAGCTTTTGCTATAAGAGATCAATTTGAAGACTATATAAAAGTATTGAAAAAGTATAATTTAAAATATGCTGAAGTTTCTGACGGATCAATCTCAATTCCCCATAAAAAAAAATGTGAGTATATAGAAAGACTTTCTGATCATGTAACTGTATTCTCTGAGATAGGTTCAAAAGACGAAAAGAAGATTATTCCACCATACAAATGGATAAGACAAATGAAGGCCGAATTAAACGCAGGTTCCTGGAAAGTAATTGGTGAAGCAAGAGAGTCTGGAAGTGTTGGATTATTTAGATCATCAGGTGAGGTAAGGCAAGGGTTAGTTGAAGAAATATTAACAGAAATTCCAACAGAAAAAATACTTTGGGAAGCTCCCCTAAAAGCTCAACAAGTTTGGTTTGTAGAACTATTAGGACAAAATGTCAATCTTGGAAATATAGCAGGAAATGAAGTGATTTCACTTGAAACAATTAGGGTAGGACTCAGAGGTGATACATTTAATCAGTATTTATAATGATTTCATTAAATCGCTTTATTCTTTTTATAAAAGGTATGGCAATGGGAATTTCAGA
Organism: Flammeovirgaceae bacterium; assembly: GCA_038113315.1. GTDB lineage: Bacteria > Bacteroidota > Bacteroidia > Cytophagales > MED-G16 > MED-G16. The sequence continues at coordinate 13,638 of JAYNOQ010000027.1, forward strand.
TTTAATTCCAGGTATTTCAGGAGGTACTATAGCATTATTATTAGGTATTTATAAAGATTTTATAAAATCTTTAAAATCTATCAACTATAATTCTTTCTTATATCTTATTAGATTTGATTATAAAAAATTAAATGATCAATTAAATTTCATTTTTTTTATCCCAGTTTTTTTAGGGATTTTATCATCGATTTTTATTTTTTCATCTATAATTTCTTATCTACTTTTAGACTACAAAACATTTCTTTTTTCCTTTTTTTTCGGACTAATTTTTTTTTCGTCTCTTAGACTTATTTCTATTAATAAACCAGATTCAATATCGGATTATATCACAATATTTTTTGGTTTATTAATTGGCTTGTCATTTTTTTTTATAGGTAGTCTATCTATACCTAATAATATATTTTCAATTTTTTTAGCAGGCTTTATTGCTATATCAGCTATGCTTTTACCAGGAATTTCTGGAAGCTATATATTACTGATATTAGGTAAATACGAGTTTATGTTAGAATCTATATCTTCTTTAAATTGGACGAATATATTAGTTTTTTCTCTTGGTGCATTTGGGGGAATTTTATCTTTTTCAAAATTGATATACTTTTTATTAAACAATTTCTATAAAACAACCATTTTTTTTCTTTCAGGTCTAATGATGGGAGCTCTAAATAAAGTTTGGCCATGGCAAATTGATAATCAAATTGTTTCACCTCATGGAGACATGAGTGATATTTTAATATCTGTTATAATATTTATTATTTCTGGACTTATTTCATATTATTTAAAATCAAAATGAGAAAATTTGGATTAATTGGTTTTCCTCTAAAACATTCATTTTCAAAATCATACTTTGAGAAAAAATTCTCTAACCTTAATATTAATGATTCTTCTTATGATAATTTTGAATTAGGTAATATAAGAGAGTTGAGTAAGATAATTTCTAATAATTCTTTATTAGCAGGCTTGAATGTTACGATTCCCTATAAAGAAAAAGTCATTTCATACTTAGATGAAATTGATGAAGAAGCAAAAAATATAGGTTCGGTAAACGTTATCAAATTTCATAATAAAAAACTTATAGGTTTTAATACTGATCACTTAGGATTTGAAAAAAGTTTACTTGATTGGATTCCTAAAATAAATTTTTCTGCTCTTGTACTAGGTTCAGGTGGGAGTTCAAACGCAATATGTTACTCTCTGAAAAAATTAAAGATTCCCTTTAAAATTATTTCCAGATTTTCAGGTAAATCAAAAATTTCCTATGATGAACTTTTAAAGAGCGATGATTTAATTAATCATAATTTGATTATTAATACTACTCCTCTAGGGATGTATCCTAAAATTGATACTATTCCTAATTTAAATTTTGATCAAATAAATTCAAATCATTATATCTTTGATTTAGTATATAATCCTGAAGAGACAAAGCTCCTATCTATTTCTAAAACTAAGGGAGCTAAAGTGAAAAATGGATATGATATGCTTGTTCATCAAGCAGAACTATCATGGGAAATTTGGAATAATTAAAAAAATGGTATTTTGAAATTTGATTTATATTCTCAGTTTTCTCCAAAAGGAGATCAACCTAAAGCAATTAAAGATTTGGTTGATGGTTTAAATAATAACCAGAAAAATCAGGTTTTACTTGGAGTTACTGGGTCGGGAAAGACCTTTACAATGGCTAATGTTATTAATCAAATTAATAAACCCACCTTAATTATATCACATAATAAAACATTGGCTGCTCAATTATATGGAGAATTAAAAAATTTTTTCCCAAATAATTCAGTAGAATATTTTATATCATATTATGATTATTATCAACCTGAGGCTTATATTCCAACTTCTAATGTTTACATTGAAAAAGACCTTTCAATAAATGAACAAATAGAGAAGTTAAGATTAAGTGCAACGTCAGCTTTACTTTCAGGAAGAGATGACGTCATTGTTGTTGCATCAGTATCTTGTATTTACGGAATTGGAAATCCAGATGATTTTGGAAAAAATATTATTGAAATTAAAATTGGGCAAAAAATTCTTTTAAAAGAATTTTTATTTTCTCTAGTAGATATTCTCTACGAAAGATCACATGATCAAGATTTTAAAAGAGGAGAGTTTAGGTTAAAAGGAGATACTTTAGATATATATTTAGCGTATGCTGATTTTATAGTTAGAATTATATTTTGGGATGATGAGATAGAATCAATTCAAAAAGTAGATCCAAATTCAGGAAAAACAATATCAGATGAAGATTATCTTAAAATTTATCCTGCAAATTTATTTGTGACATCTAAGGAAACGATTGATATCGCTTTAAAGGAAATAGAAGATGACTTAGATAAACAAATTAATTTTTTTGAGAAAGAAGGAAAGTTTAGTGAAGCTAAAAGAATTAAAGAAAGAACAGAGTTTGATATTGAAATGATTAGTGAGATTGGTTATTGTTCTGGAGTTGAAAATTATTCTAGATATTTTGATAGGAGGGATCCTGGTAAAAGACCATTTTGTCTGATTGATTATTTTCCCGATGACTTTTTAATGTTTATAGATGAAAGTCATGTTACTATCCCTCAAATTCGAGCAATGTGGGGAGGGGATAGGTCTAGGAAAATGAATTTGGTAGATTATGGATTTAGACTCCCATCTGCACTGGATAATAGACCTCTGAACTTTCAAGAGTTTGAATCTTTAATTGATAAAGTTGTTTTTGTTGGAGCTACTCCTTCAGACTATGAATTATCCAGTTCTGAGGGAATAATAATTGAACAAATTATAAGACCTACAGGATTACTTGATCCACCAATTGAGGTTAGGAAAACTGAAAATCAAATTGATGATATAATTAATGAAGTATATAAAAGAATTGAGGTTCAAGAAAGAGTACTCATCACTACTTTGACAAAAAGAATGTCTGAAGAATTAAATAAATATTTGAATAATAATGGGATTAAGGCTAGATACATACATTCAGAAATTGACTCTCTTGAGAGGGTAAATATTTTAAGAGATTTAAGACTTGGTAATTTTGATGTTTTAGTAGGAGTAAACTTATTAAGGGAAGGACTTGATTTACCTGAAGTCTCTTTAGTTATTATTTTAGATGCTGATAAAGAAGGTTTTTTAAGGAATGAAAAATCACTTATACAAACTGTTGGCAGGGCTGCTAGGAATGTTAATGGATTTGTAATAATGTATGCTGATAGGGTAACTAAATCAATGAAGTCTACTATTGATGAAACAAATAGAAGAAGAAAAATTCAAGATGCATACAATAAGAAAAATAATATTATACCTAAAACAGTAAGTAAGTCAAAAGAAAATATTTTAGCTCAAACGACAGTTGCTCATGAAAAGGAGAATACTAATAAATTTGTTTCAAATCTTGAGATTGATCCTGTAATTAAAAATATGTCAGTAGAAGAAATTAAAAAAATAATAGAAAAAAACTCTAAAGAGATGAATAAGGCTGCTGATAAACTAGACTTTTATGAAGCTGCAAGGTTAAGAGATGAGAATATTGAATTACAAAAAATTATAGAAAACAAATTATAATATTGGTAGTTTCCATCCATTATTATATTCCGGAACAATTAGCTTATTAGCTACAGAATTATCAAAATTATTTTTTTCGTCATTCCATCTTATTTTTGATCCACTACGATAAGCAACATTTCCCATATGTGCAACTTTTGACACTTGACTTCCACTTTCTATCCCGCAGTTTAAAATCGATGGGTCATTTTTTTTAATACTCTCTATAAAGTTCTCTGTATGTAAATCAAGAGCATTACCATACTTATTCCGAACTTCATCCCAGTTAAAAGTAGTTCTTGGTACTTTTTCAATATAAAAATCTCCACCATTACGATGATCTTTTTCTGGAATAACTTCCCATCCAGTTCTATTAACAACTATTGTTCCTTTACTACCAATAAATGCAATTCCTTCATCGAGGCCATAATTTCCTCCGTCAATTCCGTTAGCGTGTTCCCATAAAATTGTAAAATCTTTATATTCATAAATAGTTTGAAGTGAATCTGGAGTCTCCGTGTCTTGATTTGGGTATGCAAATTTACCTCCGGCTGCAGAAATTGAAATTGGATTTTTTGCATTCATTCCCCATAATGCTATATCAATTTCATGAACTCCCCAGTCAGTCATTAAACCACCAGCATAATCCCAGTACCACCTAAAACTACCATGAAATCTATTTTGATTAAATTTTCTTCTAGGAGCAGGACCTAGCCACATATTATAGTCAACACCTTTTGGCGGTTCAGTGTCCTTAAAATTATCTACCCATCCGTACCAACCCATATAGGCCCATACTTTGACTAACCTTACTTTTCCTATTTTTCCTGACCACAGATATTCAATAGCTTCCTTATACTGGCCTCCACTTCTCTGCCACTGACCTACTTGAACACATTTATTAGCTTCTAATGATGCTTTTAACATTATGTCAGCTTCTTCAATTGAATTTGAAATAGGCTTCTCGCAGTAGATATGTTTTTCAGCACTTAGAGCGTCTACTAGATTAAGACAATGCCAGTGATCAGGTGTGCCAATGACTATAGCATCAATGTCTTTATTATCTAATAACTTTCTGTAGTCATTAAATGTTTTAGGCTTTTTCCCTGTAATATCTTTTACATTTTCAGATCTTTCCAAAAGGACTTTTTCATCGATATCGCAGAGTGCTATACAATTAGTCTCACTATTTTTCAAAATTGAATTCATGTTACTCCATCCCATTCCCTTACATCCTATAACACCAAAATTAATTTTATCATTTGATGATGTTTTTGATCTATTTTTTGCGATCAAATCCAGAGGAGTATTTAAAATAAAATGTGAACCAAGCCCAATTTTTGCTGCGTTTTTTAAAAATCCTCTTCTATTATCCATATCTAATTACTTTAATCTATTATTTACTTCTTCCCAATTTAAAATATTAAAGAAAGCTTCTATATATTCAACTCTTTTGTTCTGATAGTTAAGATAATAGGCATGTTCCCAAACATCAATACCCATTAGAATATTACTAGAGTCATTGCAAATTCCTGGCATTAACGGATTATCTTGGTTAGCAGTAGAGCATACTTCAAGATGATCATCTACTTGACATAACCATGCCCAACCTGAGCCAAATCTAGTCATTGCTGCATTTTTAAATTTTTCTTTGAAATTATTGAAATCCCCAAAACTTGAGTTTATCATATC
>JAYNOQ010000028.1:0-3094 GCA_038113315.1 Flammeovirgaceae bacterium
TCATTTGTATCAACTGGGATATGGACTTTTTTTTCAGTATTTTATGTCTTTATAGTTATCCCTTTACTTGATCTTATTTTTGGAGAAACAAAAGAAAATCTCTCTGATGAAGACATTTCCTATATAAAAAATAAGTGGATTTTTGATTTGATGTTATATCTAAATCTCCCTATTGTATTTGGCCTTCTGTATCTAATTCTTTTTAATATTAATTCAAATGTGTATGAAGTGTATGAGCTAGTAGGTTTAGCTTTTTCTAGTGGAATTCTTCTTGCAACTAATGGGATTAATGTTGCGCATGAACTCGGACATAGAAAATCCTTTTTTGATCGTTTTCTAAGTCAGACATTTTATATACCATGCCTATACATGCACTTTTTTATTGAGCATAATTATGGACATCATTTAAAGGTAGCAACTCCTGAGGATGGAGCTACTGCTAAATTAAATCAAAGTGTTTACTCTTTTTGGTTTAGCTCTGTTACAAGACAATATATTAGTGCTTGGAAAATTCAATTAAGAATGTTAAAAAGGGATGGCTTACATTTTTTTTCATTAAAAAATAAAATGCTTTTTTACCATATAATTCAAGCTTTATATGTAATTGGAGTATACTCTTTATTTTCATTAGAAGTGACCTTATTCGCAATTGTAATTGGCATAATTGCATTTCTATTTTTAGAATGTATTAATTATATAGAACATTACGGTTTAAGGCGATTCAAAAATAAATCTGGCAAATATGAAAGGGTTCAGCTACATCACTCATGGAATTCCAATTTTAATTTAGGGAGAATCACACTGTATGAATTAACCCGACACAGCGACCACCATTATAAATCTTCTAAGAAATATCAAACTCTAAAGAGTTATGACGATAGCCCAACACTTCCACTAGGATATCCAGCTTCAATACTTTTAAGTTTTATTCCACCTCTTTGGTTTTGGGTAATGAACCCCAGAGTTCCTAGTGCCATGAAATCTAATTTAGAGCACGCTTAAAAAATCCATTTCTAATTAATATATAATATCAATTAATCCTCTCTTGCCCTCAACAGCTTTTAAAATTTTATCATCACATAATTTTTTAATAATAGGAATTAGATATTTATCAGTTCTATATTTTACTTCTTTAATACTTTTAATACCATTAGGATGAATAAATTTTTTTGGTTTTGGGTCAATATTAAAGTAAGTCATCATAAATGGTAGCTTAATATTCATTGGAAATAATAATTTCCATTTTAAAAGTCTATCATCTGGATCTAGCCTTTTACTTTTTGTAATAAAGAATGGTTCATTATAATTTTTTAAAATTTCAGATTCAACAGTGAAATTGTTTCCATAATTCTCCAGACATATTTCAAAGAATCCAGTATCTGAATTATCCCATTCATCAAATCTTTTAACGAGCTTACTTCGTCCAATTACCTTCAAAATAAATTTAGTGAACCAAGAAACTGGAGCTCGTGGAACTAACTCTATATATGGCCCCTTAGAAAAATAAATTAACGCGTTGTGAGGATTATATTTTGAACCATAATCTACCTTGAAACCTTGATTTCTGAATTCTTCCACAGATTTATCAAGGTCATTAGTTTTATATATTACATGACTTAACTTCATATACTAAATTAAAGTAAGCCAAGTATTAATTTTATCTTGTAAATACCAGCTGACTATCATCTGATAAACTACTATCAAAAGAGTAGCCATCAACATTAAATAATTTTATATCATCAACACTAGTAGATTTTCTTTCAATAAGAAATCTAGACATAAGTCCTCTTGCCTTTTTTGCATATATAGCAATGACTTTATATGTGTCATTTTTAAATTCCTTGAAAACTGGAGTTATTATTTTTGATTTAATTTTATCCTTATTTATAGATTTAAAATATTCATCTGAAGCTAGATTAACTATAGTATCATCATCATCTAAATCCTCATTCAAAATATCTGTTATCTTATCTCCCCAAAACTTATAAAGGTTATTTCCATTCTCATTTTCAAGCTTTGTACCCATCTCTAATCTATAAGGTAGAATTTGATCAAAAGGTCTTAATAAACCATAGTAACCAGATAAAATTCTTAATGAATTTTGAAGATAATCAAACTTATCCTCATCTATCGTATCAGCATCTAGTCCAGAATAAACATCACCCTTAAATGCATATACTGCCTGTCTTGAATTTTCAGATGTATTTGGGTCTTCCCAATTTTTAAATCTATCATAATTCAATTCGGCAATCTTATCACTAACACTCATCAGATTTTTCAAATCTTCAGATGTGTAGTCTAACAAAATTTTATGCAAAACTTTTGTTTCATTTATTAACCTACTTTCTGATTTAAATTCGCAATTTACTTCTGTATCGAAGCTTAATGTTTTTGAAGGTGATATTAAAATTTTCATATGTTTATTTATATTAAATATACTTATTACAGGTAATAAGGTTTTAATAATTCAAAAATAAATATCAGACTCTATTTCAACTAAATTTTCATAGATTAAATCATGGATATTTGTCCTAACATTCAATTCATAGATTTGCCTATTTTCTCTAGAGTCATATACCCTATTCGATAAGAAAACATAAATTAAGTTATGAGAGGGATCAACCCAAAAAAATGTTCCAGTATAACCAGAATGACCATAGCTTGAATCTGAAACATATCTCGAGTAGGTACATTTATCAATATCATACTCTGGTTTTGGCTTATCAAAACCTAGTCCACGGTAAAACTGTTGGTTTTCATTATCATATTCGGTAAAGAGACTAACTACTTCTTTATCAATTAATTGATTTTTATCATATCTACCTTCATCTAGAAATATTTGATAAAACTTTGATAGATCAGTAGCTGTAGAGAATAACCCAGCATTTCCAGATACCCCATTCATCATTGCTGCCCCCTCATCGTGAACAACACCATGAATTTGAAAATTTCTAAAAAAATTATCATCCTCAGTGGGAACTATTTCATCAAGTTTAAATTTTTTTAATGGGTTAAAAACCATAGTCTTTAAACCTGCTCTATCGTAAATTTTTTCTAGGTAAGAGTCAAAAGTCTCTCCTGAAAGGTTTTTAAC
>JAYNOQ010000028.1:3194-18595 GCA_038113315.1 Flammeovirgaceae bacterium
GTAATCTATCACTTTAGTATCTCCTACTCTAGTATTCTTAAAATATTTTACATAATTACTTAGAGGTGAGTTAATATCAATAAGTCCATCTTCATACAAATTCATTATAGCAAACGCACCGGCGGTTGGTTTAGTAATAGATGCTAAATCATATATAGAATTATTGGTAACCATGTTTATGCTATCATATGTATAGTAACCGTAACTTTTATTTATAATTTCCTCTCCATCTTTTAGTACTACAATTTGCGCGCCAGGAAATGCATTAAGTTTTATTGCAGATGAAATTATTGAGTCTATCTTGTTATTAAGTATATCATTTTGAGCATACAATGAAAATTGAAAGGATAATAAAATTAAAATTAAATTTTTCATTTACAGTAATTTAACACCTAATCCAGGTGAATCTAATGGCTGAAGAACTCCATTTTTTAAATTAAATCCCCCACTAACTATATCTCTCTCTAAATCAAAGCTACCATCTAAATCAAGATACTTAGTGTTTTCAAAGGATAAAGCAGTATTTAATGCTGCAGAAATACTTATAATACTCTCATCATTACATCCCCACATTAAATCTATTTTATTTTGATATGCTTGATTTGCGATCTGTTGACCAGTAGTTATTCCACCACATTTCATCAATTTAATGTTGAAAATTTTACCATAATTTTCACTGGATAATTTAATTGCATCTTTAAAATTAACAAGACTCTCATCTAATGCTATTAAATCTTTAATTTTAGATGGAAACTTCAAATAATTAGCTAAATCATCAACGGAAAGGGGCTGTTCGATTAACTCAATCTGTTTAGTTTCATTATAAAACTTGATTGTATCATCCAGAGACCAACCTTGATTTGCATCAATCCTTATCTTAATTTTATTGTTAAACTTTTCATTTATAATATTTATTCTCCTAATATCTTCATCTACATCATTTCCTAATTTTATTTTAATATGATTGAAGCCCATGCCCAGATACTCATTAATTTCAGATATAGTCTCTTCAGTATTCTTTATCCCTACAGTTATAGACGTTGGAAGTGATTTGATTTTTCTACCCAAAAATTTTCCAATAGAAATACCGAGACTCTTACAGTATGCATCATAAACTGCTAAATTAAAACCGGCTTTTGATCCTGGATCACCTATAAATTCATTTTCTATATCATTAATAATCATCCAGAAAGAATCAATATCCTTACCCTTCAAATGATCTATGTATTCTTTTGAATTATTGTACGAATCAGTAGTATCTAATCCAACTACATATTTTGAGACATTTGATGCCCCTATACCAATAGTACCGTTAGATAAAATAATTTTTACTACCAGAGTCTTAATTGAGGATGTAGTCTTATAAGCTATAGTATAAGGCCTAGTTAGATCGATGTCAATTATGTCAATCTCAATATTTTCAATTTTCATAAAACTTATTTTGTAATATTTCTGTGATACCATCAAGACCATCATCTATTGGTAAAAAAACAGGTATATCTAAATCTTTAGAAATTAACTCCTTATGATATATTTTTTCTTGATCAGTCATACCATGGGTGTTTAAAGTAATAGCTAAAACCTCTTTTCCATATGAATTAATTAATTTTATTTCAGAATCTAAGGAGGGCATAACAGCATTAACATGTTCCCAACCATCAAAATATTTTCTCTTTGGAGAGTGCTGTAAAATTACTCCATCCACATTAGCAGATATTAAAAATTCACTACCACACGGGCCTGAAGGATTTCTTAATGCAGCCTGACCCTCAATTAGTATGTATTGCGGTTTTTTTGAGGCATAACACTCATATATTGCCTTCTCAAGCTCACCAGAAACAAAATCATTTAAGGTGGAATCAAATATAAAGCCATGCTCCCAGCCTTGCATCCATCCAGTCTGACCAGTGTATACCATATCTGATTTTATTTTATTTTTTTCTAAATTCTCAACTATTAGTTTTGCTGTAGTTCTTTTGCCTAGTCCACAGTCAGTACCTAATACTACAATCTTTGGTACTTTAACATCGTATATTTTCCCAGACCAAAAACTCAACTCTTCCCTTGGTCTTGAAGCTCTTATATCAAAAATCTTGGCATTACTTTGACTTGAAATTTCAACTAACTCTTCATCTTCATTTAAAATAGAGTGAAGACCATTAATAATTGAGATACCATTTGATAAGGACAATTTAACATCATCTCTCATCTCATCAGGAAGTAATCCCCCTGCAGAAGCTACACCAATAATACAGTAATCAACCTTTAGAGAAGATTGAAGAAAGGAATTAAAATCTTTAAAAATCGGGATATCAGATACATTATCGAATAAATCTATTTTGCCATTTTTATCAACATGAACATATTTTTCTGAGAAACTGCTATCAATAACTGCAACTATATTAAACCTACTAGAACCTCTTATTAATCCATGAGCAGTTTTTGCTGATTTTGAATCAAATTTTCCATTGGTTAAAACAACTGCATTTCCTTTAATATTCATTAGAATCTGATAAATAGTATTGTATTTTCAATAATAATAATTTTTGAGATTTATATTTGCGATTATCATGAAAAATTCACTGTCAAAAAGTCAAATTGAAATCCTTAAAAATAAAGGTACTGAACCAGCATTTTCAGGAGACTTATTATATAATGATGACAATGGGGAATACAGATGTGTTGGATGTGATAATATTTTATTTTCATCTGAACACAAATACGACTCTGGATCAGGATGGCCTAGTTTTTCAGATATAAAGTCAAATGACTCAATAATCACAAAAAATGATTATTCTTATGGTATGATCCGAACTGAAGTACTATGTAAATCATGTAACGGACATCTAGGACATGTTTTTAATGATGGACCATCAAGTACAGGAAAAAGATATTGTATTAATTCACTTGTTTTAAAATTTGATAAAAAATGAAATTAGCTGTAGGTATTGATATTGGAGGAACAATTACTAAAATTGGATTAGTTTCAGAAGATGGAAAATGTATCAAGAAAACATCTTTTAGAACTAAGGAGATAAATAATTTTTCAGATTATATTCAAGAATTATATAGCTCTATTGAATCAATAACTGATGATCCTAACTCAATTTGCGGTATAGGAATTGGTGCTCCAAATGCATCTAAAAATGGTACAATTGAAACTCCTGCTAACTTAAAATGGAAAGGAAAATTAAATCTTGTTGAAGAACTGAAAAACAAAGTCAATACTGAAATTTTTCTATCTAATGACGCAAACTGTGCCGCTGTTGGTGAAATGATGTATGGAAATGCAAAAGATTATAAAGATTTTATAGTAATAACACTAGGAACAGGACTTGGTAGTGGTATTGTGAGTAATGGCATGTTGATTGAAGGATCTGATGGCTTTGCAGCAGAACTTGGTCACTATTCAATTAATAATATGGGGAGATTGACTGGATTAGGAGTTCAAGGGGGATTAGAAGCATATGTATCAGCAACTGGAATAAAAAGAACAATCATGTACATGCTATCAAGATATATGAATGATAGTATATTTAGAGGGATATCTTTCAACGATTTACATGGTGAAGACATTACAAAAGCAGCAGAAAATAATGATTTTATTGCAATAAAAACTTTTGAATATACTGGTAAAATTTTTGGTGAAGCGCTAGCTAATTTTGTTAGTTTCACTCAGCCAGAAGCTATAATTTTAACTGGTGGTCTAGTACATTCAGGAAAATGGATCTTAGAACCAACAAAAAAATCATTTGAACAAAACTTACTACCATTTTACAGAGGAAAAGTAAAGTTACTTACTTCAGGATTAGAAGATAAAGACTCTGCCATTTTAGGATCCGCAGCACTAGTATGGAAAAATATATAATTATTGTTCTATTATTTTTTTTCAATCCGGTAATTGGTCAAAAAATAAAAGTTGTCGATAGTCAAAATGATCCTATTTATAATGTTGGATTTTTCAAGAAAGATCAGACAAAAGCTAAATTTTCAAATTTTAAAGGAGAAGTAGATCTATCAGAATTTAATGATAATGACACAATAATTGTTCAACATCCAACATTTGAAAATAAAAACATAGTAAAATCATCAATTAAAAAGAACATACTAATACTAGAAACAAAAATTATAAATATTGATGAAGTTGTTTTTTCAGTTAATAAGTGGGAGGAAAATAGACAAGAAATCACTAATAAAACTTTAACACTATCCGAAAAAAAAATTAAAGAAGTAGCACCTCAAACTTCAGCTGATTTACTGGAGAAATCAGGTGAAATTTTTATCCAAAAAAGTCAATTAGGAGGAGGAAGCCCAATGATAAGAGGCTTTTCTGCAAATAGAATACTAATGACTTTAGACGGGATAAGACTTAATAACATTATTTACAGAAGTGGAAACATTCATAACATTATAGGTATAGACCCAAATATATTGGAGGGCGTTGAAGTTTTGTTTGGACCAGCATCTGTAATGTATGGCAGCGATGCTCTCGGTGGCGCTATTAATTTTAAAATAAAAGAACCAATTTTTAATGTAAGTCAAACCAAGTTCAACTCATCCCAAAAATTTCAATATAATTCATCTAGCAACTCGAGACACTACTCCCTAAATTTTGGAATTAGTAGTAAAAAAATTGCTTCATTGACAAGTCTATCTCTAAACTCCTATGAAGATTTGAGATCTGGAAATAAAAGAAAAAAAGAATATGAGGGATTTGGATACAGAGATGAGTATGTAATTAGAGAGATTAATGAAGATAAAATAATCTTAAATGAAAATAAAAATATTCAAAAATTCAGTGGCTATAATCAGGTTGATTTTATTAATAAATTAAATTTTAAATTCAATGATAATACAAACATTATCCATGGTTTTTATCTTTCTAAATCTTCAAACATACCCAGATATGATAGATTGACTCTTTACAGTGATGATTATATTCCAAAATATAGTGAATGGTATTATGGCCCTAATTATTTCTTGATGAATAAAATTCAGTTAAATAACTTCACTAAAACTAAATATTTTGATGCTTTTAAGTTAATAATATCACATCAAAAAGTAAAAGAAAGTAGACACGATAGAAAATTTGAAGATGATTTTTTAAATAATAGAAATGAAAATGTTGATGTAGCAGCAATAAATTTAGATTTTGATAAAAAAAATAAAAACAGTGAAACTTTCTATGGATATGAATTCATATTTAATAATGTCAAATCAGAAGCAAATAAGATAAATATTATAAATAATTTAAAAGAAAAAATTTCAACTAGATACCCTGATAATGGAACTGAATTTTACTCTAATTCTATTTATATTTCAAACAAGAGAAAATTAGGTCAAATTTTTACAAATATTGGGTTAAGAGCGAGTAACAACACTCTTAAATCTATTTTATCAAATGAATTTTATGACTTCCCTTATGATGAAATTAATATAAATACATCTTCCTTTAGCGGAAATATTGGTTTTAGGTATAACTATAAGAACTCATCATTTAAATTTCAATATTCAAATGGATTTAGATCTCCTAATCTTGATGATGTTGGAAAGATATTTGACTCTGAACCAGGGAATATAATCATCCCAAATGCTAATTTAAAGCCAGAATATGTAAATAATTTTGAGGTAAATTATGAGATAAGTAATTCAAATTTAAATATTAAAAATTCTCTGTTTTATATAAGACTGAGTAATGCGATAATTAGAGGAGATGGAAATTTAAATGGAAATGATTCAATTATTTATGATGGTGTATTAAGTAGAGTTCAACAACTAAATAATGGTGGGAAAGCTTATATATATGGGTTCTCAAATACTATAAGATTAAAAATTAGTGATCCTATAATAATTGAAAATTCAATATCCTACAGCGAGTCTAGAGATTTATTGAATGAAAGACCATTGAGGCATACACCTCCTCTATTTGGAAAATTTTCTTTAACATACTCAAATAAAAAACACCAAATTGGATATTTCATTAGCTACAATGGAAAAAAGCAACTGAAGAATTTTTCTGTCAGTGAATTAAACAAATTATATCTTTATACAGATTCTGGTTCCCCATCATGGATAACACATAATTTCTTTTATAAATTCAACTACAACTATTTTATAAATTTTGATTTTGGAATTGACAATATATTTGATATACATTACAGAACATATTCGTCTGGAATTAGTGCTCCAGGAAGGAATATAAGATTAGGATTAAATCTAAAATTTTGAAAAAAATTAATCATATTGTTATATCTGGAAATATTGGAGTTGGAAAAACTACTTTATCAGAAAAAATATCTAAAAAATTTAATTGGGAGCTTCAGCTTGAAGAAGTTAAAGACAACCCATATCTTGATGATTTTTATAAGTCAATGAAAGATTGGTCATTCCACCTCCAAATCTTTTTTCTAAATAGTAGATTTAATCAGATTCAAAAAATATCAGAAAGTAATAATGTAGTAATTCAGGATAGATCAATTTATGAGGATTATGAAGTTTTTACAAAAACACTATACGACTCCGGTGTTTTAATGGAAAGAGAGTTTAATAATTATAAAAGGCTGTATAATACAATTCTAAAATATATTAATGAGCCCGATTTACTTATATATTTAAGAAATTTAAATATTGATAAAATCATTTCAAATATTGATAAGAGAAGTAGAAAATTCGAGAAATCTATTGACAAAGAGTATCTTAAAAAACTAAACATATATTACGAAAATTGGATAAAAAAACATCCTCAAGAAAAGATATTAACTATAGATTTATCAGAAGATGACTTTATAGAGGATCCTAAATTTTTAAAAAAAATTTATAGTATGATAGAAAAAAAAATTAATGAATTAACTTAACGCTTAGTTCTTTATTTGTTGCTGATTTTTTCCATGGTGCCTTAGATTTATTAGAAAAATCAATCATCAAATAAACTATTATTAGCAACCAAATAATAACAAATAATAAAAATAACTTCTTAGATCTACGCATATGAATATTAAAGGAAAATTAGTTGAAATTTTTGATACTGTACAAGTTACTGAAACATTTAAAAAAAGAGAATTTATTATTGAAGATAATAAAAACCCTGAGTACCCAGAATATATAAAAGTTGAATTAATTCAAGATAAAGTTTCTTTACTTGACTCCCTAAATGTTGGAGATGAAGTTAATGTATTGATTAATATTAAAGGAAGAAAATGGGAAGATAAGGAGGGAAATATAAGATATTTTAACTCAATCCAAGGCTGGAAAATTGAGTCAGAAAATCAAGGTATTAATCAAGAAACACAAAATGAAGCTGAAAGTCAGGAGAGTAATGATTCTGATCTCCCTTTTTAAGATCTGATACTAGCAATAAAATCTTTTATAGATTCTCTTAAATTACCATTCGAAATTTCTTTGATGAACTTGGTACCAATTATTGCGCCATGAGAATAGTTACAAGCTTGTTCAAAAGATTCTTTATCTGAAATTCCAAAACCAATAATCGTAGGGTTTTTTAAGTATAATCCTTTTACATCTTTAAAATATTGAATTTGTTTATCATCAAAACTACTTTTTTTACCTGTTATTGATGATGATGAAACCATATATATAAATCCATTAGAGTTGTCATCAATTTGTCTGATTCTTTCTTCAGAAGTATTTGGGGTAATTAAAGGAATAAATGATAGGTTTTCCTTATCAAAAATTGGTTTAAATTCATTTATGTAATCATCTAATGGAAGATCTGGTAAAATAAGACCATCTAAATCACATTTTAAGATGTTTTTAATGAACTTTTCATAACCAAACTGGTACACAGGGTTAACATAGCCCATTAAAACTATGGGAATATCAGTTATGTTTCTAATTTCCTCTAATTGCTTAAATAATAAATTTAAGTTCATTCCATTATCAATGGCTACATTTGAGGAATCTTGTATTACAGGACCGTCAGCAATAGGATCAGAAAATGGCATTCCTATTTCTATTAGATCAACACCACACTCATCTAGGGTTTTGATGATTTCCGTAGTATCATTTAAATTGGGATAGCCTGCAGTAAAATATATACTTAATATTTTATCTTTTTTATCTTTAAATAGTTTATTTATTCTGTTCATATTAATATTTACCCCATTTTATATAAGTCTCTAGGTCTTTATCTCCTCTTCCTGATAAATTAACTACAACAACTTTTCCCTTCATATCTAATTTATCAAAGACTGAAAATGCATGAGCAGTTTCAATAGCAGGTATAATTCCTTCTAATCTACTTAGTTCTATTCCCGCATTCATTGCTTCATCATCATCAACACTAATATACTCGCCCCTATTTGAGTCAAATAGATGTGCATGTAATGGCCCTATTCCCGGGTAATCTAATCCTGCAGAGATAGAATACGGCTCTGTTACTTGACCGTTTTCATCTTGCATTAATAATGTCTTGCTTCCATGTAAAACTCCTTTTTTTCCAAGTTTTGTTGTAGCTGCAGATTTATCTGTAGATACTCCAAGACCAGCTGCCTCGACACCAACAAGGTTAACTTTAGGATTATCAAGATAATGATAGAAAATACCTGCTGCATTACTTCCTCCACCCACACAAGCTATGACGAAGTCAGGATAATCTCTTCCCTCAACTTTTTTTAGTTGACCTAACAACTCTTCAGATATAACTGACTGAAATCTCGCAACCATATCAGGATATGGATGCGGACCAACAACTGATCCAATAATATAATGTGTGTCGTCGGGGTTATTTATCCAATGTCTCATCGCTTCATTTGTTGCATCTTTTAAGGTTCTACTACCTGATGTAGCAGGTCTAACCTCTGCACCAAGTATCCTCATTCTTTCTACATTCGGTCTTTGTCTTTCAATATCAACTTCACCCATATAAATTACACATTCCATTCCCATAAGAGCACATACTGTAGCTGTTGCAACACCATGTTGACCCGCCCCAGTCTCAGCAATTATCTTTGTTTTTTTCAGTTCTCTGGCTAATAAAATTTGTCCTATTGTATTATTTATTTTGTGTGCACCAGTATGACATAAATCTTCTCGTTTCAAATAGATTTTCGATCCATATTTTTCTGATAATCTCTTAGCATAATATAATGGCGTAGGCCTGCCAACATATTTTTTTAGATAAAAATTGAACTCTCTAGTGAAAGAATCTTTCTGAACTATTCTTAGATAATTTTTTTTAAGCTCGTCTATATTTGAAAATAGCATCTCAGGTATATAGGCACCTCCAAAATCACCGTAAAAACCATTACTGTTTACATTATATTTCATAAATTCAAATTAAATAATTTATCAATTTTTTCAACATCTTTTAAGCCGGGAGATTTTTCAAATTTACTATTTAAATCTAGGCCAAAAAGCATTTCATTATCATTAATCATATTAAGATTATTAAGATTATCTAAGGATAAACCCCCACTTAGAAAAAAAGGTTTATCAAAATCTTTATCGTTTAGTATTTCCCAATTAAAAGTTTTCCCTGATCCACCATATTTATCACTCTTATAATCAAATAAATAATAATCAGCTGATTCTTTATCTAACTTCATACTATGAAAGTCTTCTTGTGTTCTTATTAAATAGGACTTAATTACTTTAATTCCTTTCTTTTTAAGTTTCATACAATAATCACTACTCTCATTACCGTGCAACTGTACGTATGAAAAATCATACTTTTCTAATGTACTTATCACAATATCAATATTCTCATCAACAAAAACTGCAACTTTATTTTTTATATTTTTAATAAAAGCATGGTCAGGGTTATTCAAAATATATCTTGGTGATTTTTTGTAAAAAATAAATCCAAAATAGTCTATTTGATATTTTTTTAATTCAGAAAAATTATTTTCATCCGTTATACCACAAACTTTAATTCTGTATTTATTAATCATAATTCATTTATAAAGTCATTACATGCAGATACTGGATCATTATTTTTCATAAAATTTTCACCAATTAAAAAACCATCATAGCCATATTCTTTTAATTGAAAAATTTCCTTAGAAGTAGATATTCCACTTTCAGATATTTTTAAAAAACTTGAAGGAATCATACTTGCTAAGTTTATTGAATTGATAATGTCCGTTTCAAACTTTTTTAAATTTCTATTATTTACTCCTACCACATCTATAGAATCACATAAATGTGCAATCTCATCTTCTGAATGAATTTCTAAAATTACCTGTAAATTAAAAGACTTAGCAAATCTTGACAGATTCTTAACCTCTTCTTTTGATAAGCAAGCTGCAATTAAAAGTATAATATCGGCACCTAAAGATTTGGACTCTACAATCTGATATTCCTCTAATATAAAATCTTTTCTTAAAATGGGGATATTTATCTCATTTCTAACTAGAGTAATATCCTCATTAGATCCTCCAAAATATTTTGAATCAGTTAAAATTGATAGTCCACTAGAATTAGAAATTTCATATCCTCTAGTTATTTTTTGTACATCTGCATCTAAATTTATGTCTGGCTTTGATGGAGATTTTCTTTTAAATTCAGAAATAATACCAGACTTTTCAATTAATGATTTTTTAAGAGAAATAACTTCTCTATCAAAAAATAAAGATTTTTCAATTTCAGAAATCGAATTATTATTTTTTAAATAATCAATCTCTTTCCTTTTATTAAGAATAATTTCTTTTAGTATACTCATTTGTTTTCAATAAAAAGCTTTAACGAATTATATGCTTTTCCAGATACCAATGATTCTCTAGCTATTTCTATACCCTCTTTTATTGAAGAAAGTTTTTTTGCACAATAAATTGCTAAGCCTGAATTAGCAAGAACAGCATCAACCTGCTCTCGAGTTCCGTTATTTTTTAAGATATCTAAAAATATTTTAGAGGACTCTTCAATATTTTTCCCTCCACTTAGATTCTCAGAATTAACTAATTTAAAATCTAAATCTTTAGGCTCCAACATAACATCCTGATTATTAGAAAATAACTTAAAAGGTCCAGTCAAAGAAACTTCATCATAGCCATCTATACTATGAACAATACAATAGTTTTTATCAGTTTTACTATAGATATTTGAATAAAGTCTAAAAATATTTGAATTAAAAACCCCAACTAATTGACTTTTTGGCTGAATAGGGTTTGCCATTGGTCCGAGCATATTAAAAAATGTCTTTACCCCTAATTCACTTCTTATAGGAGAAATATTTTTTAAGGAAGGATGAAATAATGGAGCATGCAAAAAACATATATTTGATTTATCTAGACTATATTTTAAGGAACTAACATCATTCGAAAATTCGTGTCCTAGGTGGGAAATAATATTAGATGAACCACATGAAGATGAAACACCATAATTTCCATGTTTAGCTACTTTAATACCAGCACCTGCTACCACAAAAGATGATATTGTTGAGATATTAAATGTGTCTTTACCATCACCTCCTGTTCCACATAAATCTATTAATTCATCACCATCAATATCTACATCAAGTGATAATTCAATCATTGCCTCCCTAAAACCATCAAGTTCCTCAGAAGTTATATCTCTCATCAAAAAAACTGTTAGAAATGAAGATATCTGAGAACTATTTGCACTCCCATCTGTTAATGATATTAAAGCGGCCTTTGACTCTTCTTTACTCATTATCTTATGATTATATAAATCTTTCAGTAAATTTTTCATATTAATTATTTATAAAATTTTGTATCATATTAAAACCAGTTTTTGTCTGAATAGATTCAGGGTGAAACTGTATACCTTTTAGATCAAATTTTTTATGAGATAATGCCATAATTACGCCATCAGAATCTCTTGCGATTATTTTTAATTCTTCTGGAAAAGGTTCATTTAGTACTGACCATGAATGATATCTACAAGCTTTAATTTTAGATTCAATACCCTTAAATATGTAATCCTCCTCTAAATAAATATCCGTTTGAACTCCATGTAATGGCTCTTCCATATTATACAACGTACCACCAAAATTTTCTGCAATGGCTTGATGACCTAGACATATACCTAGTATTGGTTTACTATCGTAATAGTTCGAAATTAATTCATTCATCTTACCTGAATCTTTAGGAAGAGATGGACCTGGCGATAATATAATTTTATCATATGATTGAACTTCATTCATCTTAATAAGATCATTTTTTATAACTGATATCTCCAAACCACCTAGCTCCCTCAGAATATGTACTATATTATAAGTGAAACTATCATAATTATCTAAAACTAAAATTCTCATATCTTCTCAGCAGTTTTAATTGCTTTTCTCAAAGCTTCTATTTTATTATAAACCTCTTGATTTTCACTATCTGGATTTGATTTAAAAACAATTCCAGCACCTGCTTGGTAGAATAATCTTCTGTTTTTACTTAAAAATGATCTAATAATTATAGCATGGTTAAAGTCACCATTGAACCCCATAAACCCAATAGCTCCACCATAAAATTCTCTACTTATATTTTCATGTTCTTCTATTAGTTGCATTGCTTTATGTTTTGGAGCACCAGACAAAGTTCCAGCAGGAAAAGTTCCAGATATCAAATTTATTTTTTTATCTGATTTAATATCTCCAGTCACTTTAGATACCAGATGAATAACGTGAGAATAAAACTGAATATCTTTAAATCTTTCAACTTCAACATTTTTTGATATTTTGCTTAAGTCATTCCTAGCTAAATCTACTAACATTACATGCTCAGAATTTTCTTTTGTATCCTTAGATAATTTTTCTGCTTGTTTTTTATCATACTCATCATCACCTGTTCTTTTAAATGTTCCCGCAATTGGATAAATAGTAGCCTTATCATTTTTTATTACAATTTGTGCCTCAGGAGAACTACCAAAAATTTTAAAACTTCCATAATCAAAATAAAATAGATATGGAGATGGATTTATGGATCTCAATGCTCTATAAACTTGAAATTCGTCACCTTGAAAATCTTGATAAAATCTTTTAGATAATACAAGTTGAAAAACGTCTCCCAGCTTACAATGATTAATACCCTTATCAACTAATTTTTTAAAATCCACATCTGATAAATTAACTCTCTCATCTTTATCCATTTTAAATGAGAATGGATTAACTGGTTTTCCTGATATTATATTTTTAATTTTTTCAATGTCAGAAATATTATCATCACCATAGAGATGTTCAAAAATTATTAATTCATTATTATAATGATTAAAAACTATGACATATTTAAAAGCATCATATAATATCTCTGGGATATTAATCTCTTTAGGATTAGAAATCGAAATATTATCCGAATACTTTATTGAATCATAAGATATATACCCAAATAAACCATTTGATGGATATTCAAATTTATTTTTTTCAACTTTAAATTGGTTAATGAATTTATTTAAATGATAAGACACGCCTTTATCCCTTTCAATTTTATTTTTTAATTCCTTACTATTAAAGATCGTAGTCACAATATCATTATGGACTGAAATTTGAGCTTTGGAGTCAAAACAAATAAATGATAAACTATTTTCAGAACCTTTATAATCAGAGCTTTCTAAAAGAAAAACCTTTGAATACAAATCTCTAAGCTTAAGATAAACACCAACAGGAGTATGAATATCTGAAATTATTTTTAAAAATTTTGTCTTTACTTTCATAACAAAAAAACCCAAGCTTCAAGCTTGGGTTTTGATTATAAAATACTTTTAGCTATCTGCTTTACATAGAATTATAAAAAGACCACCAAGTATTTAATTTTAACATTTAACTAAATTATAACCTAGAAATTAAATTACAAAGTCATGTAATATTTTTTTTTATTAATGTAGTCATGATAATAGCAGATATGGCTAGAAAGTAATAGAAAATAATTATTTAATTTTTGAAATTAAACAGATAAACTAACGAAAATGAAAGAGTTCTTAAATTAGAAATATCTGGTATAAGGTTAGTTTTTTGTTCTACATCTACTAAATTATCAAAATTATATAAGTATGAAACTAAAAATAAAAAAGAACTTTTATTAAGATCTATTGAGAAACCACCACTTGCTTTAATTCCGTACCCAAAAGAATTATCTCTTTCATCGTCAAAAAAAAAGTCATTATTAGGGAATAGCGTTTTTAATTCATTTAGGTTATTATTCAATTGAAATTCAGCATAAGGCCCTAACGAAAAATTTAATTTAAAATTCTTCTCTCCAAAATAGGTTGTCATCATTACAGGCACATTCAAAAATTCAAATTCATTACTTATCAACTCAGAATTTAAATTTTCACTCCATCCTCTTCTAAGTTTAGAAACCTCAATTCTTATCCCAGTATTTTTTGAATTTTTAATCTCGGTTAAAAAAGAAAGGTTATAATTTGAAATTGTATTTGTTCTAATATTTTGAGGGAAAAAATTATTATAAAAATTAATATTTGAGTTATTGTAAGATGACATAATGCCAATTGAAATAGTATTTTTTGAGTAAAGTGTATACGTAAATGAATTTAGTATAACAATTATTGATATTAGGCATCTTATTTTCATGAAAAAAAATGAAATTAATTCAATATAAAATTATTAAAAAAAAGAATTCAACAATGAATTTATTAATTTTAATGTGGCAAGCTAGTACGACCAGCTCCTGCTGAATCCCCCAGGTCTGGAAAGAAGCAAGGGTAAGTGGTTGTAGCGGTGCGAATCTAGTTTGCCTTTTTTATTATGTACATTATAAAAATAAAAGGTAAAGCTAAAATTCCTGATTATATTCAACTCAGAAATGATAATATGATTCTTGTTGATTACTTTAGAGCAGATAGACCGATTGACAAAATTAAATCTTATGGAATTTCAAGCTCTGATGATGAAATAGTTGAATACATTAACGGATTAGAATTTGGTAAACTTCAAAAACTAAGTTTGAAATAATGGGAAACAATTTACTTGATATAGAAAATGCCACCATATTTCATCATTATAAAACGATACTTAATGATGTAAATTTAACCTTAAGAGAAGGTGAGTTTATTTATATAATTGGAAAAACAGGAAGTGGAAAAAGTTCTTTACTTAGGACAATTTACTCTGATATCCCACTAAAAATGGGTACTATAAATTTTGATAATCAAAATATTTCTCAATTATCTAAAGCTGAATTACCTTTTTTAAGGAGAAAAATCGGAATAATCTTTCAAGATTTTCAATTGTTTCAAGATAGGAATGCTTATGAAAATATAAAATTTGTTATGACATCTACTGGATGGGATAATCAAAAAAAAATTGATGATAAAATAAATTCTCTACTTGAAATTGTTGGCTTAGAAAATAAGGGAGAAAATTATCCTTATGAGTTATCTGGTGGAGAACAACAAAGATTAGTAATAGCAAGAGCAATTGTGAATGATCCCAAATTGATCATTGCAGATGAACCAACAGGTAATCTCGATCCTGAAGT
>JAYNOQ010000029.1:0-18342 GCA_038113315.1 Flammeovirgaceae bacterium
TTAAATTTAACTTATTCATTTACCCCTAGGATGTTTATTCAAAGTTTTGCTCAATATAATAATGTATCAAATTTGTTATCAATTAATACAAGGTTTGGATTATTGAATGATGCTAATACAGGATTGTTTGTTGTTTTTAATATTTTAAAAGATAGAGATATAAATGATAATTTAAATAGTCAGCAGATAACAATAAAATATACTCATTCGTTTGATTTAATAAAGTAATTTATTTTGAATAAATCAATTTTAATACTAATAATTATTTTATTTGTTTCCTGTGAAAAAAGTGAATATTATACTCTTGAAACAATTATTTTACCTGACTTAAGTGGAACTTTAAATTTATATAGAGGAACATTTCAAGAAGGTGAAAGTTTAATCTTGGAAGCATATCCAAATGAGTTTTATGAGTTTGTAAGTTGGTCTGGAAGTGAGTCTGGAAATGATTCTGTCCTAAATTTTATTATGGATGAGGATAAGATAATATTTGTTGAGTTTCGTAAGAAAGATTCAGATGGAGATGGGATAAATGATGATATAGATTTATGTAATAATACGCCTAAAGGTCTCTTAGTTAATAATGATGGTTGCTCGAGTTTACAAGCTGACTATGATAAAGATGGAATTTTAAATGAATTTGATATTTGTCCAAATACTCCTCCTAATACTTCAGTTTCTTCTGATGGTTGTCCATTAATTTTTCTAGACGAAAATGGTGTTACTTTAAAAGCTACTTACTTAGCTAAAGATTCTTTAGGAGAAACAGTACTTTTTAAAGGAGACAGTGTAATTATTATTAGAGACTGGGATCACTTAAGGAGTTTAAATCCGCCGTTTTTTAAGGGAAATAATATAATTGTTACTACATATTTAGATAAAACAGAAATAATTTGCCAAACTCCTTGCTCAATAAGTGATAATTTTAATATGTCATCATGGGATATGAGTAATGTAAAATCAATGTATTTTACTTTTTGGAATATTCATGGTTTTGATCAAGATATTTCTAAATGGGATGTTAGAAATGTAGAAGACATGGAAGGTTTATTTTTTCATTCATATAATTTGAATGTGGATTTATCATCATGGAATGTATCAAAAGTAAAAAGTATGAAGAGAATGTTCAGAGGAGCATATTATGCCAATCCGGATGTTTCACTTTGGGATGTTTCAAATGTTGAGAATATGCAAGAAATGTTTTATGAGACTGATTTGAATCAAGATTTAAAACAGTGGGATGTTGAAAAAGTAAAAAATATGGAAAAGATGTTTTATTCTGCTAAATACTTTAATCAAGATCTATCTAATTGGAATGTTGATAATGTTGATAGTTGTAGTAGTTTTAATGAGAAAGCAGAGTCTTGGCAATTGCCGAGACCTAATTTTTTAAATTGTGATCCGGACTAATATTTTTTTTATAAATTGAAAAATGAACATTAAGAAAGCTATTATTATTGGAGCATCTTCAGGAATAGGTAAAGGTATTTCACTAGAGTTTTTAAAAAAAGGATATAAAATTGCAATTTCTGCAAGAAGAAAAGAAAGGCTTGATGAAATAAAGAAACTAAATCCTGATATGGTGGTAGTAAAAGAATATGATTCTTCAACAGAGAAAAATCATGAATTAATTAAAAATCTTATTGATAAGCTAGATGGTGTTGATCTAATTATATATTGTTCAGGTATTGGTATTATAAATAAAGAACTAGACTATTCTTTAGAAAAAAAAGTAAATAATCTTAATGTTTCAGGTTTCACACAAGTAGTAGATTATGCATTTAATTATTTTCTAAAAAGGGGAGAGGGACATATTGTTAATATAAGCTCTGTCGCATCAGAAATTGGAAATGGAATATCTCCTTCTTATAATGCTTCAAAAGCGTACCAGGCAAATTATTTACAAGGTTTAAGGTTTAAAGCATTTAGAATGAAAGTTCCGATTTTTCTTACAGATGTTAGACCTGGATTTGTTGATACTGATATATTAATGGGGAATAAAGATAAATTGTTCTGGGTAGCTCAGTTGGAAAAAGCATGTAAACAAATTGTAAATGCGATTGATAGAAAAAAAAGAGTTGTATATATAACTAAGAGGTGGAAAATTATTTCTCTTTTAATTAAAACCTTACCAGAAAGAATAATAAGATTGTTTTTTTAGCTAATAATGCTTTATTCTTTTATTTTTGCAATTCTATGCTATCGGTCAAAAACATCAGTAAAACTTACGTAGATCATAAAGCTTTAGATAATATTTCTCTTAATGTCAGAAAATCAAGCATTTTTGGGTTATTAGGTCCAAATGGTGCTGGTAAAACATCTCTTATTCGAATTATAAACCAAATAATTAATCAAGATGAAGGTGAAATTTATATAGAGGATAAACCCATAACTTATGATGATGTTAGGAAGATAGGTTATATGCCTGAGGAAAGAGGTTTATATAAAAAGATGAAGGTTGGAGACTTTTTACTTTTTATGGGAAAACTAAAAGGCTTAAATAGAAATCAGTGTATTGAATCTTCAAGATCTTGGTTTAAAAATTTAGAAGTCTCTAATTGGTGGAATAAAAACATTGAAGATTTATCAAAAGGTATGAGCCAAAAAGTACAATTTATTTCTACTGTTTTACATGATCCTGATCTTATAATATTAGATGAACCATTTTCTGGTTTTGATCCAGTAAATGCAAATCTTGTAAAATCAAATCTTCTTAGATTAAAAGACGAAGGAAAGACAATTATTTTTTCTACCCACAGAATGGAATCAGTTGATGAATTATGTGATCATTTAGCTATGATAAATAACTCAAAAAAAATACTTGATGGTGATACTGAAAAAATTAAAATGAAATATAAATCTGATAACTATTTAGTTACTCATGATAAAAAACTTAAGAAAGATTCATGTTTTTCAATAGTTAAATCAGAAGAAATATCAGAAGGTATTTTTGATTCTGAGGTTAGTTTAAGTAATAATAAAACTTACAAACAACTTTTTAAATCTATATCCGATCAATCAAAAGTGATATCATTTAAAGAAAAAATTCCTAGTATGAATGATATTTTTATCATGAAAGTAAAGGAAGGAGGATCTGATGAATAAAGTTTGGATAATATTTGAGAGAGAGTATTTACAGAGAGTAAAAAAGAAGTCCTTTATATTATCAACTCTTCTAACTCCAATGATCTTTCCATTTTTTATTTTTATAACAATTTTATTAATTGATTCGGATGATCAAGAAACAAGAAAAATTGCGGTAATTGATAATACTGACTTAATAAATGACTCAATTTCAATAGGTGATAATTTATTATTTAAAAGCAATCTTGATATAAATTATCTCCAAACATCTATTCTTGATGGAGAAATTTATGGTGCGTTAATTATTCCTAAGATGGACATTTATGATCCTAGTTCTATAGATTTTTACTCAAAAAATGTTCCAAGTAGTGATTTTGTTAGAGATGTAGAAAGAGTTTTTGAGGAAAGAATAAGAAATAGAAAAATAAATGAATTACAACTTGATAAGTCTTCACTTGATAAACTTAGAACTAATATATCAATGGATACTTATAGTGTTGAAGAAAGTGTAGTTTCAGATAGTGGTGAACTTGGTATAAGTAAATCTAGTTCTGGTTTAGCTTTTGGACTTGGGTATTTTAATGGTTTTCTTATCTATATGTTCGTTTTCATATACGGAAGCTTTATCCTTCAAAGTGTACTAGATGAGAAAACAAGTAAGGTAGTAGAGGTTATAGTATCATCTGTTAAACCTATACAATTAATGATGGGAAAAGTCCTTGGTGTTGGAGCTGTAGCATTTACTCAAATTTCAATATGGATAGTTCTTGTATTCTCTATCTCAACATTAACCTCTCTTTATTTTGGGATAGATACATCCAGCACTACTCAAATTATTAATTCACAGGAAGAAATTGATCAATCAAAAGAGATGGTAGCAGGATTTTATGAAATGTTTGCTTCTATAGATATTTATAAAACTGTAATTGTTTTCTTAATTTATTTTACTGGAGGATTTTTTCTATATGGTGCATTTTTTGCTGCTATTGGATCTGCAGTAGATAATTTACAAGATGCAAGTCAATTTACGCTTCCAATATCCCTTCCAATAATTGCTAGTTTAATGTTTATGGGAGTAATTTTAGAAAATCCGGAAAGTAATGCTTCATTATTTTTAAGCATTTTTCCTTTTACTTCACCTATATTGATGATGGCTCGACTACCTTTCGGTGTTCCTGATTGGCAATTATTTTTATCAATTATGCTACTTGTACTATTTGTGATTTTTTCTCTTTGGTTCGCAGGAAGAATTTATAGAGTAGGTATTTTAACTACTGGATCAAAAATAACATATAAGCTTTTATGGAAGTGGTTTGTTATGAAAAATTATTAGTACATTTATATAAAAAACTAAACCAAATTAATTATGAAGATTGAAAATGATAATTTTAAATCTATTATAATTTTTTCTTTAATTTTTTTCCTTTTAGGTTATATAATTGGAGGTAATACATCTGATAATAAAACAAAAGGTATATTTATAAGTGATGAAATCACTTCTTTAAATTCTGATAAAGATTTCATGATTCATCTAGATTCTGATGATAAAATAGAAGGTTCAGCTCATGTAATTATGAAAAAATTAAAATTAGAAAATGGAGAAGTGGAAATTGAAGTTGATACTGATGTAGATAAAATTTTAGAAAAATATAGTAACGATGGTTCTACTTTTATCAAAATTGATTCTACTACAGTAGATGGAAAAAAAGAGATAAGAGTTGAAGTAAGAAAAGAAAAAAAATAAAAATTATGATAAATCTATTTTATGAGGGCGGTGTCCTTTTTATGTCAATTATTTCATTTTTTTTGATAATGACAGGAGTATCTTTTTATACTCATAGTGAAAAGCTTAAAACATATGGTAATTTAGGATTGGTATCAGGAGTACTAGGTTCGTTTATTGGTTTATATTCAGCTTTTAAATTTATTGAGAAAGTTGGAGATGTATCTCCCTCAGTATTAGCTGGTGGTATCAAAGTTGCTCTAATATGTACTCTATATGGTCTTCTTGTTTATATACTTTCAAGAATACTTTATTTATTTAGATAAATGGTAATTCCTAAAGGAGCTATAATTGCATCCTTTGTCTATGAAAAATCATCAAATCTTGATGGTTATGAGGAAATGGATAAATTAACACTTGAACATGTTAAAAGAATTGATGGCTACCTTGGACATGAAGTATATGGTGATGGTAAAAAAAATATCTTTCTTTCATACTGGAGAGATAAGAAATCAATAGAGGATTGGAAAAATAATTCTGTACATAAAGTAGCAAAAAGTAAGGGTAGAAAATGGTATAAGACTTATAAGATGCTATTTTCTGTACTTCAAAATGATTACGAATTAAATTAATGTTATACATAATCTTATTTATTAATTTTTTAATACCAAATAATGATTGGATATATTTATTTAATGGTAAAAATTTAGATGGTTGGGAAATAAAGATTAGAAATCATAAACTAGGGGACAATTATAATAATACATTTAAAGTTAATAACGGCTCCCTAAAAGTTTCTTATGAAAACTACCAATCATTTGATGATAAATTTGGTCATATATTTTATACTAAAAAGAAGTTTAAAAATTATCATCTAAGTCTTGAATATAAATTCAGTGGAAAACATTTAGAAGGTGCTCCAGTATGGTCAATAAAAAATAGTGGTATAATGCTTCATTCTCAAGATCCAAATACTATGTTAATAGATCAAGAGTTTCCTGTAAGTGCTGAGATGCAACTCTTAGGAGGATTAGGAGAAGGAGAAAGGTCAACTGCTAATATATGTACTCCAGGAACTGATGTAAATATTGATGGAGAAAAGGCTAAATACCATTGTATAAACTCAAATTCATTGACATATAATAAAGATGAATGGGTTAGTGTAGAAGTTATTGTATATTCTGACTCAGTTATTCATCATATTGTAGAAAATGATACTGTTTTATCATATACTAATATTAGAGTTGGAGGAGGCGAAATACCAGATAATTATGTTGATAGAGTAGGAGAAAAACTATCAGATGGATATATATCACTTCAGTCTGAAGGTCATCCTGTAGAATTTAGAGAGATTAAAATTAGAGAATTAAAATAATTTAAAATGATTAGATATATACACGTTTTTTTTATACTTACTTTATTTTCCTGTAGTGAAAATAAATCAATATCTAATTTAATTTCAGCCAATGATTTTAATAAAATGATAAGGAATGATAAATCTGCTATAATTATAGATGTAAGAACTCCAGAGGAATTTAATAAAGGTCATTTAAGAAATTCATTAAATGTTAATTGGTTTGATGAAAACTTTGATGAAAACTTAAAGATTTTCAATAAAGACCTTCCAGTATTTGTATACTGTTTGAGTGGGGGAAGAAGTTCAAAAGCAAATGAAAAAATTCAATCATTAGGTTTTAAAAATGTATATGAATTAGATGGTGGAATTTTAGAATGGAGGAAAAACAAACTCCCCGAAGCTTTATTAAATAATAATTATGAAAACTCTTTGACAGTTGATGATTTTAATGTTTTTATAGAAACAGATAAAATTGTTCTTGTAGATTATTATGCAAATTGGTGTGCTCCATGCAAAATAATGGAACCATATCTTGATGAAATTTCAAATGAATATTCTGAAAACCTGAATTTAGTAAGGATAAATTATGATGATAATTTACCATTAGTAAGAAGTCTTGAAGTGTATGGACTCCCAGTATTACAAATATATAAGGATAAAAATCTTCTTTGGTCTCACGTAGGATTTATAGAAAAATCATCTGTAGAAAAAGAGATTAAAAAATATATTAATTAAGATCTTTTTTAGATTTAATTTGTCTTGAAAAAATCAATTTTATTTTTACTTTTGGTAACTAATTTTTAAACAATAAATAATATGAAAGAGTTTTCAAACGGACAGTCTGGAAAGTGTCCATTCACTAGTGGTCAAATAAAATTTTCATCTGGTAAAGGAACCAAAAATAATGATTGGTGGCCTAATCAATTAAACCTAAATATTTTAAGGCAACACTCTAATCTTAGTAATCCAATGGATAAAGATTTTAATTATGCTGAAGAGTTTCAAAAGATAGATTTAAAGAAATTAAAACAGGAGTTATATGATTTAATGACTGATTCAAAAGATTGGTGGCCTGCTGATTATGGTCATTATGGCCCATTTTTTATAAGGATGGCTTGGCATAGTGCAGGAACGTATAGAATTGGTGATGGTAGAGGTGGTGCTGGAGCTGGAACATTAAGATTTTCTCCATTAAATAGTTGGCCTGATAATACAAATCTTGATAAAGCTAGATTATTGTTGTGGCCTATAAAGAAAAAATACGGTAAATCTTTATCATGGGCAGATCTCATGGTATTAACAGGTAATTGTGCCATGGAATCAATGGGCTTTAAAACATTTGGTTTTGCCGGTGGAAGAGAAGATGTATGGGAGCCGGATGAAGATATTTACTGGGGTTCTGAGAAAGAATGGCTGGGAGATGAAAGATATACAGGTGATAGAGAATTAGAGAATCCGCTAGGTGCTGTTCAAATGGGTTTAATTTATGTGAATCCAGAAGGACCAAATGGTAACCCTGATCCAATTGCTGCTGCAAGAGATATCAGAGAAACATTTGGTAGAATGGCAATGAACGATGAAGAAACTGTAGCTTTAATTGCTGGAGGTCATACATTTGGTAAAACTCATGGTGCTGCTGATCCTTCAAAATATGTTGGTAAAGAACCAGCTGGTGCTTCAATAGAAGAACAAAGTACTGGTTGGAAAAACACCTTTGGAAAAGGTCATGGTTCAGACACAATAACTAGTGGACTTGAAGGTGCGTGGACAACAACTCCAATAAAATGGAGTAATAATTATTTTGAGAATTTATTTGGGTTTGAATGGGAGTTAACTAAGAGCCCAGCAGGTGCATCTCAATGGAAACCTAAAGATGGAGGTGGTGAAGGAACAGTTCCTGATGCGCACGATTCATCTGTTAAACATGCACCAATGATGCTTACAACAGATCTTGCACTAAGATTTGATAAGGAATATGAAGCTATTTCTAAAAGATTTTTTGAAAACCCAGATGAGTTTGCTGATGCATTTGCTAGAGCTTGGTTTAAACTTACTCATAGGGATATGGGGCCAAAGGATAGATATTTGGGGTCTGAGGTTCCATCTGAAGAATTAATTTGGCAGGATCCAATTCCTAAAGCAGATTATGATCATGTTACTGATAATGAAATTATTCAGTTGAAAGAAATAATTTCTAATTCAGGATTATCAATATCTCAGCTTATTAAAACGGCTTGGGCTTCAGCCTCAACTTATAGAAATACCGATAAAAGAGGAGGAGCTAATGGCGGGAGGATAAGATTTGCTCCTCAAATCTTTTGGGACGTAAATGAGCCTATTGAATTAGGGAAAGTAATGGATGTTTATTCTAGTATACAATCTGAGTTTAATGCATCACATAATACAAAAATATCTATATCAGACCTTATTATTCTTGGGGGTTCTGTTGGAGTAGAAAAAGCATCTTCAAATGCTGGGTTTGATATTTCTGTCCCTTTTACTATTGGAAGGGTAGATGCTAGAGAAGATCAGACTGACGTTGATTCTTTTAAAGTTTTAGAACCTCAAGCTGATGCATTTAGAAACTATAAAAAAGGACACCATAAAGTTTCTACTGAGGAGTTACTTATTGATAAATCTAATTTATTAGGTTTAAATGCCCCTGAAATGACTGTATTGTTAGGTGGATTAAGAATGTTAGGTGTAAATTATAATAATTCTGATTTAGGAGTTTTTACATCAAAAAAAGAAACCTTATCAAACGACTTTTTTGTTAATATTCTTGATATGGATATTAGCTGGTCACCTGAAACTGAAGAAAATGAATCTTTTATTGGAATTTCTAAATCAACAGGAGATAAAAAATGGAAAGCATCTAGAGCTGATTTAATTTTTGGTTCAAACTCTGAACTAAGAGCTATTTGTGAAGTTTATGGATCTGATGACGGTAATGAAAAGTTAGTTAAAGACTTTGCTAATGCTTGGGTGAAAGTAATGAACTCAGATAGATTTGATATTTAATTTATTACCAAGCTATTCCGTAGTCTTCTCCAAAATCACTTGATCCACCTTGGAAGGTTTTGTTAATATTATCAAAGAATATTGCGTTTATTGGTCCAGAAGTTTTAGATCTAAACTGAAGCTTATATCCTTTTTTCCTCAATTCTTTTCTAATAAAAGAAGGGGTCGAATCATGCAGTAAAAGTTCACCTGGTCTATTTTCATGGTATCCAAATGATGACCTCATTTGAAAACTATTAATATTTGGTGCTTCTGTAGCTTCTTGTACATTCATGTCAAATTCTACCATATTAAGGAAGAATTGCAAAAGATTCTGATCTTGAGAATCACCACCCTGTACTGCAAAAGAAAGATAAGGTTCATTATTTTTTAGAGCAATAGTTGGTGTTAGAGTAGCTCTTGGTCTTTTTCCCGGTTCTAAGACATTGTATGGTCCATCTTTAGGATCTAATACAAAGCTTTGCATTCTCTGACTTAGGCCTATTCCTGTATTTCCTGCTATTACAGCTGGAATCCATCCACCGCTTGGTGTAATGGATACTATCCATCCAGATGTATCTGCTGCTTGTACTGTTGTAGTTCCAGCCATAAAAGATTCTTCGAATTCATAATTATCACTCATATTATGGTTAAGATCAAATGCAGATTTGATCTTATCAAGATTGTTATCTGTTTCCCAAGAATCAATGTAATTTAAGAAAGGGTTCTTTCCTTTCTGAAAATCATACGGGTTTCCGGGTTTAATCTCTTTATTATTTTTATATGAAATGAGTTTAAGCCTTTCTTTTGCATAATCTTTAGATAAAAGACCCTCAACTGGTTCTTCTGGATCAAAATAAGGATCCCCATAATAAAAATCTCTGTCAGCAAAAGCTAAATTCATTACTTGATACAGATTATGGATATAATTTGTTGAATTAAAACCCATAGATTTTACATCAAGATTTTCAATCATGTTAAGAGATTGTAAGAGAACTGGACTTTGAACCCAAGTCGTTAATTTATATACATCAATATCTTTATAAGAAGTTTTAAGAGGCTCCTCGATATAAACTTCATAGTTTTTAAGATCATCTTTTGTTATTAATCCTCCTTGTTCTTGAGTAGATCTAGCAATTTCTTCTGCAATATCACCCTCATAAAATCTTTTATATGCTTCATATATTGCTTCTTTTCTGTTTTTTCCTTTAGAAATAGCTTCTTTCTCGGTATCCACTAATTTTTTTAAGGTATTGTAAAGATCTTTTTGAATAAAAACTTCTCCCTCGTTAGGTGCTTCTCTTTCTTCTCCTTGATTTGTTAAGAAAATATCTTTAGAATATTTCCATTTTTTAATTTCATCTTTATTTCTTTCAATTGAATTTGCGGCTTGAGCTTCAATTGGATAGCCAAGAGCCATTTCCATTGCTGGAGCTAAAATCTCTTCTAGACTCATGGTACCATACTCTGCGAGCATAACCATAATTCCTGCAGGTGTTCCAGGAGTAACTGCTGCAAGTGGTCCAAATCTTGGAGGTATTGAAAACCCTTTTTCTCTGTAATATTCGGGTGTTGCCCCAGATGGTGCTACTCCAAGTGCATTAATTCCAATTACTTTTTTAAGTTTTGGGTGATAAATTAACGCTTGAGTTTCACCTCCCCAACCTAATACATCCCACATGGTTGCTGTTGAAGCAACCATTGCGCAAGCTGCGTCGACGGCATTACCTCCTTTACTGAAAATCATAGCTCCCGATGTAGCTCCTAATGGTTTTCCAGTAATTGCAATCCAATGCTTTCCATGAAGAATAGGTTTATTTGTTTGAGCATTTAGATTTAACTGAAATGTGATAATCAATAAAATAAATAAAAACTTTTTCATAATTAATCAATTTTATAAGGTAGGTATTTGTTTATATCACCTCCGTAGCTAATCACATCTCTTATTATTGTAGAGCTAATAGGTGCTAAATCCGGTGATGTTATCAAAAAAACTGTTTCTAAATTCTTATTAAGATCTCTATTTATCTGCGATATAGAATTCTCAAATTCAAAATCAGTTGTGTTTCTTAATCCTCTTAAAATGTATTTTGCATTAATCTCTTTTGCTATTTCAGCTGTTAGTTTATTATACGAAATAACATTTATTCTGTCATTATTTGAGTATAATTCATTGATTTTACTCTTCATTATATCCACCTCAAAATATCTCTTTTTTTTTGGGTTATTTCCTATTGCAATACATATCTCGTCAAATATTTTTAAACCTCTATTAACAATATCATGATGCCCAAGGGTGAATGGGTCAAATGTTCCAGGAAATAATGCTATTTTTTTATCCATTGTATTTATCAATTATCTCAAATATAGATTTTTTATATAAATTAATTTTATTGAAAAACTTTTTAAGCTCATTTAATTTTATCGTATTGTCTAAAAGATTTATTTCTGTTTTTTTTCTATCTAGCTTATACTCCTCAAAAACGAGTAATATATACTTTAGATAATCAGAATTACTAAACTCAAATTGATTATAAAATAGAAGATTGTTTTTATCAACTACACATACATATAGTTTGTTGTGAAGAACGCTTAAATATATTTTTTTAGATATTGAGGTATTAGCTAAAAATTCGTCTAAGAGAATATTTCCTATATGATTTATGTTGTTAGCTATTTTATTTTCCTTATTTTTTTTTATGTAAAAAGTAAAGTTTAGTTTTTTTAACTTTTTAGTTTTTTTCTCAGTTGATTGGCTATTTCCTATTGTCTTATCAATATTAATTTTTTTTAAAATTTCAGGAATTTTAGATGGTAATATTATAAACTCATTATTAGTGTTTATAACATTTATTTTACTCCATTTTTTTTGATTAAAAATATTCTTACTTTCTTTTTTTAATTCTTGATTAATAGATGAAAATGAATAATATGAATCATTTGAAGAAATAAGATTTAAAACCAAGTTTTTAGAAGTGGAATTAGTCAAATAAAATAATTTATTCCCAATTACCTGCAGTAGTAATACTTGTTCTTGATCCGAATCTTAGGGGTTTATTAATATTAGCTTCATTAGATTCTTTTCTATTTGGATCAAAAGGTTTAGGATTTCTTACCTCAACAACATCAACTTCAACACCGCCTTTTTCAATTTTACTAGCCCAAATTTCAAATTTGACATTTTCATATCCAGGCACTAAAATTAGATTACTTGCTTTAAAATTAGGTATAGAAGAAAATAATGAGTCTATTACTGTAACGCTACCAAGAGTATCTAGATATAATGTTGTTTCTTCAGCTCCATAATCAAGAAGTACAGTCTCTTCTCTTCTTTGAATTAAAAAGATGTTTCCGTTTTCAACAAAATTAAGTAATGAGTCCCATTCATTTGCATACTTACCATTAACACTCTGAAAAGCAATTTGAGCATCTCTTATCATTTTAAGTTTCTCTATTACCTTATCTTCTGCGGCATTAATTCTTGCTTCTTCATCAATGCTATATTTAATTCTACTTACCAGAAAAAAAGCTAATCCTGCAGCTAAAAGTAAAGTACCGTAAGTATATAATTTGAGATTTTTCATATGCTAATGTTATTTAATGGTATGCTAAAATAACCAACTGAATTAAAAATTAAAAGAGATCTAGTGATAGTTTCTGCTACCAAATATTTTTGAGCCAATTCTAATCATATTACTTCCGGCTTCTAAAGCAATTTCATAATCATTACTCATTCCCATTGATAGAATATCAAAATCAGTTAATTCTTTCTTCAATTCATTAAAAATTCCTTTTAAAAAATGAAACTCCTTTTCAACTATATTTTTATCACTAGAAAAAGATGCCATTCCCATTAAGCCTCTAATTCTAATATTTTGGTATTCATTTAAAGAATTTTTATTCAAAAAATCTAATTGATCTTCTGAAAAACCATATTTTGAATCTTCATTTGAAATATTTATTTGAATAAGGCAATCAGTTATCTTATTTATTTTTTTGGACTCTTTATTTATGGTTTTAAAAAGCTTCAAACTATCTACACTATGTATTAATGATACTAAAGGAACAACCTTTTTAACTTTATTAGTTTGAAGGTGGCCAATCATATGCCACTTTATATCTTTAGGTAGGCTACTATGTTTTAATTCAAGTTCTTGGACTTTATTCTCTCCAAAATCTTTATGACCTAGTTTGTAAATTTTCTCAATATCTTCAATAGGTTTTGTTTTGCTTACTGCAACACATGTAAAATTTTTATTGAATAAAATATCTTCCATCTAGTCTTTTAATATATTATTTACGAAACTTGATTTTAAGAGTATGAAAATTATTAGAAAAATTATACTCCAAAGTAGATAATACTGATAGAAATCAACGGTATTTTTATATCTGTTCTCCTTAATTTCTGATTTTTCAAATTCATCAATTTCGTTAAATATGTTTACTAAAGCTTCGTTGTTTGATGCTCTGTAAAATTTACCATCTGTAGTTTTTGCAATATCTCTTAGGTTTTTTTCGTCTAAAGAATTTTCAACGTATCTAGGTCTTCCAAAATAATCTTTTCCGAAAGGGACTTTTCCGTTTTTACCAATTGCAATACTATAAATTTTAATTCCGTATGCTTTAGCAATTTCAGATGCGGTTAATGGGTCTATGTTTCCAGCTGTATTATCTCCATCACTTAATAGTATTAATACTTTGGATTCACTAACTGATTCTCTCATCCTATTTGTTGCAATTGCAATTGCACTACCAATTGCAGTCCCTCTGGTACTTATTAAATCAAAGTTTATTTCATCGATATATTTCTTTAGAAGGGAGTAGTCTGAGGTTAATGGGCATCTTGAATAAGATTCTCCAGAAAAAACAACTAATCCTATTCTATCTTGAAATCTCCCATCGATAAAATTCTTGGCTGTTTCTTTAGCAGATTCCAGTCTATTAGGGCTAAAATCCTCTATTTGCATAGATTCACTGATATCAATAACTAGCATTATATCTATTCCTTCAGACCATCTCTCTACTTTTTCGTTTGATTTCTGAGGTCTTGATAGAGAAATAATAATTAAAATTAGTGTTGATATAAAGAAGATATTTGGAATGAATCTTAAAATAGAAAATTTAAAGTTAGAAAGCTCTGATTTTGGAATTGACACCTGGAAGGTGGTTCTTCTAGAAAGTATTTTTTTAAGAAAGTAAATTATTGGTAAAAGAAAAAGAGTGTACAAAAATAACTCATTTTCCCATTCATAACTTTGAAGTTGATTTATACTGAACCATTTAAAAGAGTACCAATCTTTCAAAAAATTATTTTCCATTTTCTATTCTTTTTACTTCTTTATTTGAAGTGTTATTTGCTTCAATTTTTAAATCTTTTAATTTATTTGATTTGATAATTTCTTTATTATTTGAATATAAATTTTTATCAATTTCCTGTAATGTCATAATTAAATTTTTCTTTTTTAAGAAAGGGGATATTTCATTTGTGGTTGAGCTTAGATAGGGCTTATTGGTTAGTTTATCCATAAACCTTTTCCATAATAATAAAAGGCTCTCTAAATCATTGATGTTATTACTTAACTCATAATTTTTAAGTACAGATGAGAAACTCTCATTGAATTTTTCAGTGTCTTTCTTTAATCTTCTTACTTTAAAATATTTTTTTATTCTTTTTCTGAATATAAGATAAAGACAGATTAGAATAATTAAAAATATTGAGATATAAGTTATGAGTTTTTCAGAGTTAAATATTGACTTTATTGTACTTAAAATTGTGTTTCCTTTTGTTTTACTGGAAATATCTTCGACTTGGTAAATTAGATAAATAGATTCTTTATTTGAGGTAATATTTAAACTGTCATCACCATTTAATATAACTGCGCTTAAATCAATCTTTTGAATTGAATCAATTTCGAAAGTCCTTAAAAAATATATTGTAGAGTCATAAATTGAATTATCTTTTTTAAATGATGGGAATGTTTTTTTTCCAATAAAATCAAGTGAACCAAAATTATATGAAGAATCAGGTTGAATTATTTCAATGTTTTCTGGGTAAATTAATGTTGAAATTAAAGTAATAGAATCACCTATTTTTATAGAATCTTCTAATAAATTAATTTTATAATCAATTTTTTGTGAGAGAATATTTTTAGAGGAAAAGAATAAAAAAATAAACAAATAATATCTCATCTTTTTTTCCTGTATTTAAAGAGTTTGATCAAGTTTTTGACATAATTCTCTTTAGAATTTATTTTCAAATAATTTATCCCAATAGCGTTCATTTCCTTTTTTAACTCTTCTGGTTTAGAAATAAACAAATTTTCTGATAATTTCTTAAAACTACTGCTTGATGTATTTACCCATTTTCTAAAATTATTTTCTTTTTCTTCTAACTCAATTATTCCAAGATTAGGGATATTGGTTTCATAATCATCATAAATATGTAAACAAACTACGTCATGTTTCTTTGCTAAAGCTCTCATGTTTTTATCATAATCTTTATCAATAAAATCACTTATTAAAATCACTAAACTTTTTTTCTTCACGGTATTCATGAAAAACTTAATCATTGAAGAAATATTAGTTTTTTTTGATTTTTGATTCAATTCATATAAGTTTTTAATTATTCTGTATCCATGTGATGCCCCTTTTTTTGATTGAATGAATAATTCTTTTTGATCGGAAAAACATAAAATTCCTACTTGACTATTGGTATTAAGAGCTGATATTGTTAATACTGAAGCGATCTCTTTTGATATATTAATTTTATTTTCTTCTTTCCCTATGTGTTGTGATTGACTAACGTCAACAAGAAAAAAAACAGACTGTTCTTTATCTTCTTTGTATGTGTTGGTGTAAATCTTATCTTCTTTCGCACTTATGTTCCAGTTAATAGATCTATGGTCATCTCCGTACTGATAAGGCCTTAAATCATCAAAATCAATTCCAGAACCTTTAAAAATAGAATTATAATCCCCTTGATTGGAATTATTTAAATATTTTCTAATTTCAATTTCGTATTTTCGAACCTTTTTTAAGATTTCTTTCACTATAACTATATTTACTATAAAATTATATTATACTAAAAACAATGAGATTGTTTAATGTAAAGTATTTCTCTCTTTTAACATTTTTTATAATTACTTCTTGTCAGTTTGACGAAAAGCAAGATTTGATTGATAAGGATATGATGGTTCAGATACTAATTGATATGCATTTAGCTGAAGAATCAATTGAGCAATTAAAATATGAAAAAGATACTTTAGAGGCTCTATTTTCGAGGAAAGAGATGGAAATATTTGATAAGTATAATATTTCTGAAGAGCTGTATAGGCGGAGTTACTCGTACTACTTTTTTGAACCAGAAGAATTAGATAAAATATATGAAGTTATGTTAGATAGTCTTCTATTATATCAACAAACTAAATAGATAAACCATACACTTTACTTTTCGTTTCTAAAAACATGAAAAAAATAATATTAATAATTACTTTAATTACAATATCATGTTCAAATGAAGATGAGATAATAAACTCAGAGTGGATTTTTATTGCTTGTGAAGGAAATTATGGTTCCTCAAATGGTTCTATATATATGGTAAATCAGTTTGGTGAAATGGATTCTATACCAAATTTAGGTGATGTTGTTCAGTCGGTGGAAGTACATAATGATAAACTTTTTGTTCTTGTAAACAACTCTCATAAACTTCATGTATTTAATATTAATTCAGAAGGTCTATCACTACCTGGAATTGAAATAGACTTAAATAATTCAAGCCCTAGGGAAATGTTTGTTGATAATGACAGAGTTTATTTTACAAATTGGAATTCAAAAGATGTTAAATATTTAGATTTATTCAATTACAAGATTGAAAAATTAGTTGATTTAGATGGTTTGCCAGAAGGTTTAATTAAGAAAGGTAATGATCTATTTATTGCAATAAATATGAATGAAGACTACTCATCATCAAATAAAGTTATAAGATTTGATGTGGATCAAAACAATGTAGTTGATATTATAGAAGTTGGCGAGGGTCCACAGGATTTAGAATTTAAGAATAATGATCTTTATATTTCAAGAACATATTATGATGAAAATTATTCTGCTTTCCATGGGACATCAAAATTTTCTTTAAGTAATAAAGATGTTTTAATAAAAAGTTATGGTGAAAATACTCCTTGTGGCGGTTCTGTTCATAATTTTGAAAATGTAATGTATAGATCTGCTTTTGGAGGTATTGTGGAGTTAAATGATCTTCTAGAATTAAATACAAATAATAAAATTGGTGAGTTTAATCAATCTGAAGTTTATTCTGTTGAAGTTATAGGTGAAAAAATATACTTTGGTTTAACAGATTATGCAAAGCTCAATAAAGTTAAGGTGATTTCGAGAGATAATTTAGAAATTGCTAGTTACGATGTAGGGATAATACCTGGTGATTTTGCAGTATGGAATAAATAATATGAATAATAATGATATTGATTTACACGGAAAGTTCTATGAAGATATAGAATCAGCACTTGAAGATCATTTCTATAACAATATTCCGCCATTTAAAATTATTACTGGTAATTCATCAAAAATGAAGAATAAGGTTCTTTCTTATCTTAATGAACATGACTATAGATATATGTCTGGTGATTTATATAATCAGGGTTATATACAGGTTTTATAACTATTTAATGTAGTTGTTAATTATATGATCTGCAATTGATAATGCTGAAGTTGCGGCAGGAGAGGGTGCATTAATTACATGAATTTGATTATTATGAGTCTTTACTTCGAAATCCATCATTAAGTTTCCACTTGAGTCAATTCCTTGAGCTCTAACGCCTGCAGGTCCACTTTTAATGTCTTTGCTTCTTATTTCTGGAATAAGTTTTTGTGTTTTCTTTAAAAATGATGATTTTAAAATAGATGTAGAGAATTCATTTAAGCAAAATGTAAAATTTTTACCAATAAATTTTAGGAATCCTGAATAACCAAGGTAATCAATCATGTCATTTATTGAAATATCTGAATTTTTATAACCTTCACGTTTGAATGCAAGTACTGCGTTTGGACCAACTTCTCTATCATCATTTATCATTCTTGTGAAGTGAACACCTAGGAAAGGAAACTTAGGATTTCCTACTGGGTAGATAAGGTGATTTACTAATTTTTTTGCATGGTCTTTTAA
>JAYNOQ010000030.1:0-15607 GCA_038113315.1 Flammeovirgaceae bacterium
AGTATTGTTTTTAATTAAAATAGGCACTCAGAAAGTGATATATAAATAGACCTGTTATCAATCCTTTAATCCAACCTAACCAAGAAGCTAGTCTAGGATTTTTATCAACCCATACCCATTTTCTTTCTAAATACTCTTTTATCATAATCTAAATTTAGTAATCTTTATTGAATTAAATTTTTTAATAAATTAAATGTAATGGAAAAAAACCTCTCAAAATACCAAGAAAGTCTTAGAAATAGTTTTTTAAATCCATTTTCGTTCTCATTATTTTTTTTATTTAATGTCCCAATGGGTTGGTTTTCTGGAATGAGATTAAAACATTTAGATACTAAAAAAGCTATTTCAAGAATACCATTTAGATTTTTTTATAGGTGGCAAAACAAAAATCCATTCAAATCAATATATTTTGCTGTTCAATGTATGGGAGCAGAATTGTCTTCCGCTTCTATGGTTGCTTTAGCAGTAGAAGGCCATAAACCTTCATTTGCATATATTGTTACCAAAATGAGATCTCAATACTTTAAGAAAGCAACTGGAACTACTACATTTACATGTAATGATGGGGATAAAATATTTAGTGCTGTAAATAAAGCACTAAAAACAAAAGAGGGTGTTGAGATTGAAGCAAAATCTACAGGAACTTTAGAAGATGGAACTATCGTCTCAGAATTTTACTTTACTTGGTCAATTAAACAAAGAGAAAAATGAAATTATCAAAAAATATGAAATATAGTTTTTGTACATGCGGTCTGAGTGAAACCCTTCCTATTTGTGATCATAGCCATAGAGAGTACAACCTTATAAATAACACAAACTACAAGTCATTAAAAATTACTCCTGATAGTGATGTTAATGTTGAAGTAAAATCTTCAACTTGGAAATCTTAAGCTCTATTTAGTTCTAAAATTGTTATTTCAGGTAAAATACCAACTCTTCCTGGATAACCCATAAAACCAAAGCCCCTATTGACATAGATAAATTGTTGATCATTTGAATATAAATCTGCCCATTGTTTATAAGCTAATCTAACAGGACTAATTCTAAATTTTCCTATATCAATTCCATACTGAAGACCGTGTGTATGTCCAGAAAGTGTGAGATCGATATCCTTAAAATTATTTGTGACCTGAGCATTCCAATGAGAGGGATTGTGAGTCATCAAGAGTTTAAATCCTTCCTCGTCTAATCCTTCATAGGCTATTTTTAAATCACCGTATTGTTGAAATCTTGATGAAGCCCAATTTTCAACACCTATAATATTTAACTTTTGACCATCAACTTCTATAAAATCATTTTGATTCCTAAGTAAATTCCAACCAAATTCTTTTTGACCTTTAATTAAATTATTAAAATTTTTAATTTTTTCACTTTCATTTTTCCATGATGTGTATTCTCCATAGTCATGATTTCCAAGGACGCTATGAAC
This sequence comes from Flammeovirgaceae bacterium, assembly GCA_038113315.1. GTDB lineage: Bacteria > Bacteroidota > Bacteroidia > Cytophagales > MED-G16 > MED-G16. The sequence goes on from JAYNOQ010000030.1 coordinate 1,430, forward strand.
ACCTAAGGGAGCCTTTAGTTTTGAGAGATCATCACCCCACCCTTTTAATTCTTCTGCCTTATCGTTAACTAAATCACCAGTAAAAAAAATAGCATCTGGTTTTTCATTTAAGATCATATCCAAGCCACCCCTAACAGCCACCCTATTCTTTAAGCTACCTACATGAATATCTGAGATATGACATATTTTAATGCCATCAAAAGCAGAAGGTAAATTATTAAAAGATACTTTTCTTCTCTTAACTCTATAGTCATAGACATTGTTTGAAAGAATTCCATATGTAAGAGATGTTATAGGCAAGCCATAAGCCAAGGAAGCTGATATACTAAGAAATTTTGATCTTGAAATTTTGTTATTAGAGCTTTCTGTTCTTTTTCTGAAAAAAAAGATTATCGTCCTTCTTAGATCATCAATCAATAAAAATGGAAGCGCAACTAATTTTGAGATGAAATTACCAATTATCATATTAAATATTATTGCCTTTAGATAAAATCCTAGATCTAAACTGAAAGCATAAATAAAGAAATTAGTAACAGTAATTATTGTAAATGACCAGTAGAGATAGAATAGAGGTTTTGTCCAAGATATAATTCTATATTTCTTTATTATTTGATAAAAATAAAAATCGAGAAGGGTTGATGTTAAAGTAAAGAAAAATAAGAATACAATTCTTTCCATTATGATAAACCTAGATATCTATTTAATTTAACCTGTATTAGATACATAGAAGGTATTACTAAAAGCGTAAGGAATGTTGCAAAAGACAAACCAAATATGATTGCCCAAGCTATGGGACCAAAGAACACCATATTATCTCCTCCTAAGTAAAAATTAACTTCATAAAATTTAAAGAAACTCACAAAATCAAAATTCATTCCAATTGCAAGTGGCATCAATCCTAAAATAGTAGTTAGAGCAGTTAAAATAACTGGTCTTAATCTTGTCCTACCTGCTTCAGTGATACATTCCATAACTTCCTCTACAGATAATTGAACTTTTTTTCCAATCATTTTTCTTTTTCTGTTTAACTCAATAAAATCTATAAGAACTATTGCATTATTGACAACAATTCCTATTAGTGAAATAACACCGATCATTGTCATAACAACCACAAAGTCCATATTAAAAATTAGAAGACCTAGAAAAACCCCGATGGTACTAAGGATTATAGAAGACATAATAATGAGAGGTGTTATAATTTTATTAAACTGAGCAACTATAATTATAAAAACTAAAAATAGGGCAATCATAAATGCATTAGAAAGGAATGCCATTTCTTCTTCCTGCTCTTGCTGTTCACCACCAAATTTATAGGAGTAACCATTTGGTAACGGGTAATTTTTGAGAACCATATCAATTTTTGAGTTTACTTCAGTAGGATTATAACCAGAAATCACATTTGAAGAAATAGTTATGACCTTGTCTAAATCTTTTCTTTTTACTGAGCTAAAAGTATTAGACATTTTCATAGATGCGAAAGAACTTATTGGAACTTGGTATGTTCTACCATTTGACTGATTTCTAAAAGTAATATTTTTATTTAGAAGTGTATTTATATCGTACCTATATTGATCAGCTAATCTAAGTTGTATTTTGTATTCATCCTCTCCAACTTTATACTTTGATATTTCTTTACCAAATAATGATGTCCTCAATTCATTAGCAAGCATCCCAGTTGATAAACCATATCTTCTTAACCGATCTCTATCAAAATCAATTAATAACTCTGGCTTCCTAGTCGAGAGATCAAGCCCAAGTTTTTCGATACCAGGAATATTTGAATCATTTATATATTTTCTCATATTTTCAACTTGAGAAATTAATTCTTGAAAATCAGGGCCAGTTACTTGAATACTTATCTCACCACCTACAGGAGGGCCTTTTCTATCCTTACCGTATGTTATACTAACTCCAGGATAATCATTTATATCATTTCTCAATTTTTCTAAAACATCTATAGTATTTATACCATTCCTCTTCTCAAACTCATAGAAATTGATATTAATTCTTGCTCTGTTAGGTGTATCTCTCATTCCTAGAGCAGATGGATCATTTTCATTTAAGGTTCTTTGCCCTACATATGTAACTACGCTCTCGATTATACTTGAATATTCTGATGTAGATTTATTTACTTCCTCCTCAATAATTTTAGCAAAATTATTTGTCTCTTCAATATCTGTACCAACGGGTAACTCTAAAAATACATTAATATAATTTGGTCTATTTTCTGGGAAGAATAAAATTTTTGGTGGATAAATTTGAAGCAATTGAAAAGTACCAATGAGAAGTAAAATTGAGCCCAATAAAACAAAATAAGGTCTTCTTCTAAGTAAAAGATAAGATAATAGCTTACTATACTTATTCTCTAAACTTTTTAAGTATTTTTCCCTAAATACCTTAGACAAAGGAACAAAAACATAATAATTTGAAAGAATAAATAAAGAAATAAATATTAAAATATTTCCAATCCAGTAAATATTAAATAGAATGAAAGCAAACCCTATTATTGCTAGTATAACTACATTTTGAATATATTTTTTAAAGTCTTTCCCTTTATTATCTTCAATTTTCATAAGATATGAAATCATTACAGGGTTTATAACAAGTGCTACAAAAAGAGATGAAAGAAGAGTTACTATAATTCCAATTGGAAGATAACTCATAAACTTTCCAGTTAGACCAGGCCAAAAAGCTAAAGGAACAAAAACAGCTAGAGTAGTTGCTGTTGATGTAATAATTGGAAGAGCAATTTCTCCGATTCCAAGTTTGGTAGCTTCTATTTTTGAATATCCTTTCTCTAAAAATCTATAAATGTTCTCAGTAACAACAATTCCATTATCTACCAATAGACCCAGTGATATGACTAAAGAAAATAATATCATCATATTAACAGTGATACCAAAAAGTTGAAGTATTATAAATGAAATACACATTGATAGAGGAATAGATAAACCAACAAAAAGTGCATTTCTCACACCAAGGAAGAACATTAAAACTAGAACTACTAGTATAACTCCACTAAATATACTGTTCTCTAAAGTACTAACTTGTTCTTTTGTATTTTGAGATTGATTATTTACGATTATTATATCAATGTCATTTGGAATAAAACTTTTTACTTCCGCTATAGCAGCATTAACCTTATCATTTAATAGAAGAAGATTTGTGCCAGATCTTTTTGAAACATCAACTGAAACTACCGGCTTACCTGACAGCCTGGTGTAGCTCTCAATTTCTTTATATCCAAATCTTATTTCAGCAATATCTTTTAGAAAGACTACCTTATCATTTCTATTAGAAATTATAATATTTTCAATGTCTTCTATTTGTTTAAATTCACCAATTAACCTAACTGATCTCCTCATGTCATTTTCTAATAAATTTCCACCAGAAACAGATATATTTTCATACTTTACAGCGTTTTCAATATCAGAGAAAGATAAATTTCTAGCTTCTAATTCAAATGGATTTACCATTATTGATATTTCTTTTTCTTCTACTCCTGCAATTTCTACTTTAGATACATCTGAAATTTTTTCTAATTCATCTTTTAATATCTCACCGTATGATTCAAGCTTTTCAATTGAATATTCACCAGATAATGTAACACTCATAACTGGAAAATCAGAAAAACTTATTTCATATACATCTGATTCTCTAGGTAGATCTGTAGGTAAATTAATTTTAGCTTTATCTACAGCATCTTTTATTTTGGATTTAGCATATTCTATATCAGTTCCAGAAACAAACTCAGCAACAATAGTTGAAAAACCTTGAATGGAATTTGATCTTATCTCTTTTATTTCTGATATAGTATTTATCTCCTTTTCAATAGGTCTGGTTATCAAATTTTCAATATCTGTTGGAGAATTACCAGGATAAGGTGTACCAACAAATACTGTAGATTGCTCAACTTCTGGATAGCTTTCTTTTGGTAAGTTATTGTATGCACCAACACCTAAAACGACCAATAAAATAAAAATTAATACAACAGTTATTCTATTTTTCAAAGAAAAATTAGATAAACCAAACTGTTTAATGACCTTGTCCTGACCCTTATTATTCATTTATATTAATTTTTAATCTTTACATAAGATCCATCCATAACCTCAGTTGAACCTTTATCAATTATAAGTTCATCTCCTATTAATCCAGATAGTATTTCTGTTTGATATTTGAAGGATTTCCCAGTCAAAACAGGGATTTTTCTTGCAATCATCTCACCATCAAAATCACTAATGATAAATACGTAGCTTCCTCTGTCATCATTAAAAATGATATTAGAGGAAACAGAAAGAGAATTATTGTTTTTATAATCAATCAATAAAGCATTAAGAATTTGATTCGGCTTAATTTCTTCACGTAATTCATTTGGGATTTCTATTCCAACATTAAATGTTCTATTAATAGGATTAACAACTTTTGAAATAGATATAATTTTTGAAAGATAAATTTCTTTATTGTTTGAAATAACCTTTACTGTGTCTTGTATAGAAAAGGAGTTAATATAATTTTCAGAAACATCTACGCTTAGGAAGTATTCACTTTCATTTAGAATTCTAAATGATGGAATAGTTGGAGAAGCCATCTCCCCCACTTTAACATTAACTTCGTCAACAATACCAGAAAAAGGAGCAATTACTTCAAATTTAGATACCTGTAGTCTTGTTGCATTATATCTACTCTTAATTGACTCATAATTTGATTTAGCTCTTAGATAATCTATTTCAGAACCGATATTATTTTGCCAAAGGTTAGCCTGCCTTTCAAAAATAGTTTTAAGTAAATCTAAATTTGATTTAATTTCATTAAGATTATTATCAAAAACATCAGAATTTATCCTTGCTAGCGTAGTCCCTTTCTCTACGAATTGACCTTCAGTAACATTAACTGAAGTGTATTTTCCTACTACTTCAGGAACAACAATAACGTTTTTTCTAGATTCAATATTCCCCCTTAATTCTATTTCATGAATGAATGGATCATTATTTAATTCTGAAACTGTTACGAGCTCATAATTTTTTTGGATAAAAGTTGAGTCTAATAAAATTATTTCTTTTTCGAGTATTTCAATTTCAGAATATGTTTCAACAAGTGAATTTTTTAAAATATCAAGTTTCTTTTTTTTACTTTCAATGTCATTGTTTTCGCAAGAAAAAATAAATAGTAAAAGTGGTAATAGTATTTTTCTCATATCTAATTTATTATTAGTGTTCCTAATGTTTTTTTAATGTCAATAGATGCTATAATTGATTCATATAATGAATTAAAGTATTGATTCTGAGCAATTTTCAATGAGTTGTTAGAATCAATTAATTCTAAATTTGAACCTACACCTTCTTTAAATTTTTTTTCAGTCGCATTATATACATCTTCAGCTAGTTGAAGATTTTGCATTGAAATTGATAAAGACTCCTTTGTGTTTTCATAATTTGAAATTGACTGATTAATTTGAAGGTTAATTGATCTTTCTAAAAACAACAATTGATTTTCTACCTGTTCAATCTTATATTTTGATTGATTTATTTTACTTCTCTTTAAAAATCCATCAAAAATTGGCACAATTACTTTTAAACCAAAAGTTCCAAAACTCTTCCATCTATTAGATTCAAAAAACAAATCATAATTTGAAGAAGATGTGTTATAACCATAGTTATAGTTCGCATAAATCTGAGGTAAATATTGCGATCTATTATTCTTAAGATCGTAGAATTTTAAATTCTTATCAGTTTGTAAAATTGAATATTCAATTCTATTGGTGTAATCAAAATCATCTAAACTATAACTGAAGTCTTCTAAAATTTTACTATTAAGTTCACCTTCTAATTGAATTTGAGTTCCTACAGGCAATCCAATTTGAAAATTGAGAACCTCTTTACTCAACTTAAAAAACCTATCAGCTTTAATTTTTTCACTTTTTAAGTTATTGTAAGCAACTTGAATTCTATCTACATCTAATTTTTCGATAAAACCATTTTCATATAGTTGTTTAGTTTCATCTAATAGTACAGACAATCTGTCAAGATTTGATAATACTAAATTAACTCTAGATCTAGTATTTAAAACAGTATAATATGCTTTTTGAACAGATTCATGAATATCGATTTCATTTCTTTTAGTTAATTTTTCAGATAATCTAACCAGTTCCTTTGCAGCAGATAATCCAACGAAGTATGACCCATTAAATATCATTTGATTAATAAATAAATCTGCTCTTCCATCATATGTCTGACCAAATTGTACTTCTTGTTCGGTTCCCTCAGGCACACCGGGCATAAATCGACTTATATCTATCAAGCTCTTTGGAACATCATGATTATACTTTAAACCACCATCTAAATTAATTTGAGGAAAGCCAATCGATAAATATTCTTTTGATAAGGATTTAGATATCTTTTCTTCTAATTTAGAATTTTTTAGATTTTCATTATTTTCAATTGCTAAATCGATGCACTCTGAAAGTGAAAGTTTCCTATCCTGTGAGTATGAAAGGTGTGATATAAATACAAAAATTATTATGAATGATTTTTTCATGGTTTAAGAGTATTTAATGTTTTCTCATAAATCTTAAGACCTTTCGGTGTAACTATACCTCTTAGGAAGAGATCAAAAGAAATTATTTGTATATCCATATAATTATAATTTTTTTGGGGAAAGACATCTTGATTAAAACCAGCTTCAATCATCTCAATTCTAAGTTTTGGTATAATATCTTCATTTATTTCTATTCTAATTAGACCTTCTTTTTTTCCGTTTTTAATTACACTCTTTAATGACTTAACAAAAAGTTTCTCTTTTGAGTTTTGATGAATCTCATAAAGATCAGGATGAAATTTTTTTAAATCATGTACGAAAGACGGAGTTATGTCATTTAAAGTTTCTCGAAAGTGTAAGGAAATTTTAAAAAATGTCTCAATGGCATTTGATGAATACTTAACTATTGAGTTAATTTCTTTAAAAAGTTTATCGTAATGATATTCTAGAGATTTATTTGCAAGTGCATATTTATCAGAATAATGTTTATATATTGTTTTTTTTGAAATCCCACAGGCTTTGCAAATATCATCTACCGTTACACCCCTTATACCAAAAGTTCTAAAAAGAGAATCTGCTTTTTCAACTATGTTTAACTTAATACTCATAAAAAACTAAGGAAACTATATTATTACTTTTAGTTTCCAACGCAAACATATAAAAAATGTTTAATTTTTTTTCATTTTTTGATTTGAGATAAAAATATGTGGTAAAAAAAATTATTTTTGTTCCTTACTAATTCAAATGATATCATTTTTTAAAAAATCATCTAATTATTTTTTTGCTGTTGAGCACTCAAAGAAACTCGTAAAAGATGATATAAAAATACTTAGTTGGTTATTTGGTAATGCATCTTACTCTAAAGATTCAATTTTAAAAGGTAATTACATTGGTCCTGTAAAAGAAATGACTACTCCTTGGAGTACAAATGCTGTAGAAATTACAAAAAATGTAGGTATCAATTATATTGATAGAATTGAAATATTAGAAAAAAATAAAAATTCTTTTGATCCAATGACAGAGTCAAAGTATTTAGACCCTGGTCAAGAAATTTTTAAAGTAACTAAAAAAGCTGAAAAAGTTTTATTTATTGATAATTTGGATCATTACAATAAGAATGAGGGACTAGCATTGAGTGACAATGAAATTGATTATTTAAATCAAGTTAGTAAAAGATTGAATAGAAAATTAACAGATAGTGAAGTGTTTGGGTTTTCTCAAGTTAACTCAGAGCACTGTAGACATAAAATATTTAATGGAGAATTTATTTTAGATGGAAAAAAAATGGACAATAGTCTTTTTCAAATGATAAAAAAAACCTCCAAAGAAAATCCATCAAATATAATCTCTGCATATAAAGATAATGTAGCATTTATCACTGGACCTGATATTGAATTATTCACTACTGATAAAAAAGATACTCCTGATTATTATAAATTAAGAAAAATAAAATCATCTATCTCTCTTAAAGCTGAAACTCATAACTTTCCTACAACAGTAGAACCATTTAGTGGTGCAGCAACTGGTTCAGGAGGTGAAATTAGAGATAGAATGGCAGGTGGACAAGCGAGTTTTCCTCTCGCAGGCTCAGCAGTATATATGACATCATACCCAAGAACTTCCAAATCAAAAAAATGGGAGCAAAATCAAATTAAAAAAGATTGGCTATACCAAAACCCAAAAGATATACTTATAAAAGCCTCAAATGGAGCTAGTGATTATGGAAATAAATTTGGTCAACCATTAATTAATGGAAGTGTTCTAACTTTTGAGCATTCTGAAAATAATATCAATTTAGGTTATGATAAAGTTATAATGCTGGCAGGAGGTATTGGTTTTGGAAAAGAAAATGAATCAAAAAAGAAGAAAATTAGGGAAGGAGATTATGTAGTTATTCTAGGTGGAGATAATTACAGGATCGGTATGGGAGGAGGAGCTGTATCCTCTGTTAACACCGGTGAATTCAAAAATAATATTGAACTAAATGCAGTTCAAAGATCAAATCCAGAGATGCAGAAAAGAGTTTCAAATGTAATTAGAGCTTTAGCAGAGGAAATAGATAATCCTATTCTTTCGATTCATGATCATGGAGCAGGAGGACACCTCAACTGCCTTTCTGAACTATTAGAAGAAACTGGTGGAGAAATAAACATTAATAATCTGCCTGTTGGAGACCCTACTCTATCTGAAAAAGAGATTATTGGTAATGAGTCACAAGAAAGAATGGGCTTAGTTATAAAAAAAGAAGACTTCAATAAAATTAAAAATATTGCTGAAAGAGAAAGAGCTCCAATATTTCATGTTGGATATGTTAAAGAAAATAAGAAATTAGTTTTTAAAGGAAAAGAAAATATAAATCCTATAGACCTAAATTTAGAAGATTTCTTTGGTTCTTCTCCTATGACAGTAATAAACGACAAAACAATTCAAATTGATTTAAAAGAACCTAAATACTACCAAAACTTATTTATTAAATATCTTGAGAATGTCCTATCTCTCGAGTCTGTTTCTTGCAAAGACTGGCTTACCAATAAAGTTGATAGATGTGTTACAGGAAGAGTTGCTTTACAACAAGCAGTCGGTGAAATTCAATTACCATTAAACAATTTAGGAATAATGGCGTTAGATTTTTCATCAAATAAGGGTATTGCAACCACCGTTGGTTTTTCACCAATTGTATCTATTGCTGATGAAAAAATTGGATCTAAGTATTCTATTCTTAAGGCCTTAACTAATATTATTTGGGCTCCTATTCATAATGGATTGTCTAATATTTCTTTGAGTGCAAACTGGATGTGGCCTGCTAATAATCCTGGAGAAAATACAAGACTTTATAATGCAGTTAAATCAATTAGTGATTTTGCAATTGAAATTGGAGTAAATGTTCCAACAGGAAAAGACTCTTTATCTATGACCCAGAAATATAGTAACGGCTTAAAAGTTCTTTCCCCAGGAACCGTGATAATATCAGCAGTATCTGAAGTTTCGGATATAAATCATGTAATTAAACCAAATATTGTTTTAGATAAAGAATTAGAATTAATTTATATTAATTTCTGTGAAGATTTAAATTTGACAGGATCTGCATTTTTCCAAACTCTTTCAAGTGTAGGTAATAATGTTGCAGAAACAAAATCTGCTGATGAAATAAAAAATATCTTCAAAACTATTCAGGAACTAATATCATCAAAAAATATTTTCTCTGGTCATGATGTGTCCTCTGGTGGTCTAATAACTACTCTTCTTGAAATGAACTTCCCTAATTCTAAGGGTGGGATTTCTATTAATCTAGATGAATTTAATGAAGATGATTTACTAAAAATTTTATTTAATGAATCGCCAGGCATATTTATTCAAACAAATAAAATAGGTAAAGAAAAATTAGTTAAGAATAATATTGATTTCATCTCAATTGGTAATACAATAGATGAAAGAAAACTTAATATAGAATTCAAAAATAAATTTTTAAGTCTTGATTTGGATCATTTTAGAGATGTTTGGTATAAAAACTCATTTTTGATGGATTCTCAACAAACCTCAAATAATAAGAGTTTAGAGAGATTTGAAAATTATAAAAATCAATCTTTAAAATTCAAATTTCCTTCAAATTTTAAAGGAGAAATTCCAAAAAACAACTTTAAAAAAGATATTAAAGCTGCAGTAATTAGAGAGAAAGGAATTAATAGTGAAAGAGAGATGGCGTACATGTTAAATCTTTGTGGGTTTAAAGTAAAGGATGTGCACATGACAGACCTAGTCTCTGGAAGAGAAAATTTAGAAGATATAAACATGTTAGTATTCCCTGGCGGATTTTCTAACTCTGATGTTTTAGGTTCTGCTAAGGGCTGGGCAGGGGCTTTTAAGTTTAATAAAAAAGCAAGAAAAGTTATCAAAGACTTTTATAGAAGAGAAGATACATTAAGTCTTGGGGTTTGTAATGGTTGTCAACTTATGATGGAATTAGATCTAATTTATCCTAAACATGAGGAAAAACATCCTAAAATGGAACATAATACCTCGAATAAATTTGAATGTATTTTCTCTAGTATCGATATTCTTAAGTCAAACTCAATAATGCTAAAAAACCTTGAGGGCTCTACTTTAGGGATATGGTCTGCACATGGAGAGGGAAAATTTAATTTTAAAAATCAAAAGGTCAATGTCGCTGCTAAATTTCATTACGATGAATACCCTGCTAACCCAAATGATTCTGAATTTTCTGCAGCTGCAGTTTGTTCTGATGACGGAAGGCATCTTGCTATCATGCCACACCTTGAAAGATCTATTTTTTCTTGGAACTGGGCTCATTACCCAAGTGATAGAGAAGATGAAATATCACCTTGGATTTTACCTTTTCAAAATGCAAGAAACTGGCTTGAAGAAAATGCATGATTTTAATTTCAATAAATTAAAAATAAAATCTAATTTTGTAGCCCATATTGGCTCATGGTGTAACTGGCAACACGTCTGGTTTTGGTCCAGAAGAGTCTAGGTTCGATCCCTAGTGAGCCAACTCAAACTTTCAAATGAGTACAGTTAAAATTTTTGCTGGAAGTGGTTCCATCGAATTAGCAAAGAAAATTGCTTCTGAGTTCGGAAAACCTCTTGGTAAAGGAAAGCTAGGTAAATTTAGTGATGGTGAACTAAGCTTTAGATATACCGAAACAGTCAGAGGTTCTGATGTCTATATAGTTCAATCAACAGTAGACAGCTCCGATAATATTATGGAACTTTTCTTAATGATTGACGCTGCAAAAAGAGCTAGTGCCAAATTTGTTAACGTAGTTATACCTTATTACGGGTATGCTAGACAAGACAGAAAAGACAAACCTAGAATAGCAGTATCGGCAAAATTACTTGCCAACTTACTTACGGCATCTGGGGCGTCTAGAATAGTTTCATGTGATCTTCATGCAGGACAAATTCAGGGTTTCTTTGATATTCCACTTGATCACTTAAACGGAAGTTCTGTATTTGTTCCTTATGTTAAAAACTTAAATTTAAAAAACTTAATTTTTGCTTCACCTGATGCTGGAGGAGCTGAAAGAGTTAGGGAATATGCAAAATATTTTGATACAGAATTTGTTATTTGTGACAAGAACCGAGAAAAAGCAAACGAAGTTAAAACTGTTCAAGTAATTGGTAATGTTGAAGGGAAAGATGTTATAATTATAGATGACTTGATTGATACTGGAGGTACAATATCAAAAGCATCGCAAGTAATTATGGAAAAAGGTGCAAATTCAGTTAGGGCACTTATTTCTCATCCAGTTTTAAGTGGAAATGCTGAGGAAAACTTAGAAGATTCCGCTTTAAATGAATTAGTGGTTACTGATAGTATTCCACTAAAATTTAGGAATAAAAAAATAAAAGTGTTATCCATTGCAGGATTAATTGCAAAAGCTATTAGAAAAATTCATGAAAATGAATCTACTAGCTCACTTTTTATTAACAGATAAATTTAAATAATATGGAAACAATTGAGATTATAGGGTATAAAAGAGCAAATCTTGGTAAACAGAATTCCAAAAAACTAAGAGAGGAAGGAAATGTTCCTTGTGTAGTTTATGGTGGAAAAGAACAGATACATTTTCATTCACCAATGATTCTTTTCAGAGATCTCGTATATACACCTGGCGCAAATTTTGTCAAATTAAATATCGAAGGAGTTGAAAAAGATGCTATACTCCAAGATATTCAGTTTCACCCAGTGAGTGAAACTATTCTTCATGCAGACTTTTTAGAGTTACAAGACGATAAAAAAGTTAAAATGGAAATTCCTGTAAAAATTATAGGAAATTCTCCTGGTGTTCAACAGGGAGGTAAAATTTTAATGAGAATAAGAAAATTATCATTAATGGCTTATCCAAAAAATATGCCTTCGTTTGTTGAAGTAGATATAAGTGAACTACAATTAGGAAAAAGTATAAAGGTAGAAGAACTTTTAAATGATCAGTATGACATTTTAAATAGTCCTCTTGTTAGTGTTGTTTCTGTTAATGTTCCTAGAGTTAAAATTGAAATTGAGGAAGAGGAAGAAGGAGAAGAAGGAGCTGAAGGAGCTGAAGGAGCTGAAGGAGCTGAAGGAAAAGCAGACGCTGCACCAGCTGAAGGTGAAAATAAAGATTCATCAGAATCTAAAGAAGGATAATATTAATTTCTCTAATTATTTTAAATCGAAAGTTTAGTATAAATTTAAATGCTAAACTTTTGATTTATGAAATACCTAATAGTTGGTCTTGGCAACATAGGAAAAGAGTACGAAAATACTAGACATAATATTGGGTTTAAAATTCTTGATAATATTTCCGAAAAACTAGGTTCAGAATTTGAATTAAAAAAATATGCTTTTTATTCTAATGGTAAATTTAAGGGCAGAAACATTCATTTAATTAAACCTTCAAATTTTGTTAATAACAGTGGTAAAGCTGTTCAATACTGGGCAAATGAACTTAAAATTAAGTTAGAGAATATTATAGTAGTTACAGATGAATTATCACTACCTTTTGGTAAGATAAGATTAAAAAAGAAAGGTTCTGATGGAGGTCATAATGGCCTAAAAAGTATTAATATTTCATTAAAAAATTCAAATTATTCTAGACTACGATTTGGTATAGACAATAACTTTAAACAAGGTTTTCAGTCAGAATATGTATTAGAAGAGTTCAGTAAAGAAGAACAAAAAGAATTAGAAAATAATATTGAATTAAGTTCAAATATAGTTTTAAACTTTTGTCATATTGGAGTTGAAAGGACAATGAATAAATTTAATTAAGCAACGACTGCACCATTTGATATATCAGAATCTGGCTGCATTAAGCTCAAATTTCCATCCCCATCATCTGCAAGTAATAACATTCCTTCACTTTCGTAACCCATCATTTTCCTAGCTTTCAAATTAATTAGAACCATTACTTTTTTGTTAAGTATTTCGTCAGGAGAATAATATTTAGAAATACCACTTAAAATTGTTCTCTGATCAAGACCTGTATCTACTTTCAACTTCAATAGTTTATCAGATTTTGGAATATTTTCTGCTTCTATAACAGTCCCCACTCTAAGATCAACTTTAGTGAAATCATCAAATTCTATTATATTTTTTTGAGGCATAATTTTATCATTTTCGTCTTTTAATTTAAGTTTTTTTATTTGATCTTCAATAACCTGATCTTCAATTTTTGAAAAAATATGTGCTTTTCCTGAAATTTCATGACCGGCATTCACAATACTAGAGCTTGCATTACTCCAATTTATATCACTGATATTTAATAGTTCTTTTATTTTTTTTGATGTAAAAGGTAGAAATGGCTCAGACAATATTGATATATTGGTAACTATTTGTACTGAATTATGAATAATGTCTTTAACTCTATCAGGGTTTTCTTTAAATATTTTCCATGGTTCAGTATCAGTAAGATATTTATTCCCAAGTCTTGCAACATCAATTACACAGCTCATTGCTTCTCTAAACTTAAAGTTTTTAATTGATAATTCTATCTTACCTTTTAAATCATATAATTCAGAAAAAACTTCATTGTCTACATTATCATCTGAACGTTTAGGAACTTTTTTATCAAAAAACTTATCACAGAGAACAAAAACACGATTAATATAGTTTCCCAAAATAGCAACAAGTTCATTGTT
>JAYNOQ010000030.1:15707-18077 GCA_038113315.1 Flammeovirgaceae bacterium
GAGCTGGTTTTATGATGAATATCTTTTGAGGTTCTAGAAAAGATATCAAAACTTATTCCAAATTCTGTAAATGAATTATTAATTAGTTTATAATAATAATCAACAACTTCTTGAGGAGATTTTTTTTCATCTCTAGCTTTAATTGTTATAGGCACCCCATGCTCATCTGTACCACTAATAAATTTAACATCTTCTCCTTTAGATCTTAAAAATCTAACATAAAGATCAGAAGGTATGTAACATCCTGCTAAATGACCAATATGAATTGGTCCATTAGCATAAATTAAAGCTGCAGTAACTAAATGTCTTTTTTTTTGACTCATTATTTTTTCTTTCTCATCATCTCAAACATATCCCACATCTGCTCAGTTATCATTTCAAGATGATTAAATTGACCAGCTCCCTTAAGCCATTCTGCACCATCAATAGTGATAACTTCTCCATTTATATATGAAGAATAATCCGATAATAAGTATGCTGCTAAATTTGATAATTCTTGGTGTTCACCAACTCTTCCTACAGGAACTTTTTTTGAAGGATCAAATTTTTCTTTTAGATCTCCAGGTAATAATCTTTCCCATGCACCTTTTGTTGGAAATGGACCAGGAGCAATCGCATTTGATCTTATTTTATATTTTGCCCACTCAACTGCTAAAGATCTTGTCATACTTAGAACCCCGGCTTTTGCACATGCTGAAGGCACAACATATCCAGATCCTGTCCAGGAGTATGTAGTTACAATATTTAGAATATTTCCATCTGATTTTTCTTTAATCCATTTTTTTCCAAGACTAAGAGTGAAATTAATTGTTCCCTTTAATACAATATCAATTACAGCATCAAAGGCTCTTGTAGATAACCTTTCAGTAGGACTTATAAAATTTCCTGCTGCATTATTTACAAGACAGTCTATTTTACCAAATTTTTTATAAGACTCATTAATTACATTTTCAACTTCATCAATTTTTCTAACGTCACTAGAAATTGGAAATACTTCAGAATTATATTTATTATTAAATTCTTTAGCAACTTCAATTAATAACTCTTCCCTCCTACTAGTTATAATAACATTAGCACCTAACTCTAAGAAATATTTTACCATTGATTTTCCGAGACCAGATCCTCCTCCAGTAACAAGAATCACTTTATTTTCTAAACTATTTTCTTGAAGCATTCCTTTCATAAAACTTTTATAATGATGAAACTTCTGATTCTCTGTTAATTTTTTTAATTAATCCTTGAAGAACTCGCCCTGGTCCACATTCAATAAATCCTTTGATATTATCATTAATCATATTATTGACTGATTGTGTCCATCTTACCGGGGAAGTTAATTGACTAACAAGATTATTTCTGATTTTTTCTGGCTTAGAATGACCTTTAGCATCATAATTCTGATAGATTGGAGCACTTGGAGTACTAATATTAGCTTGATTGACTGCATCTTCTAATTCAATCCTTGCAGATTCCATGTATGGGGAGTGAAAACCTCCTCCAACAGGTAAAGGAATTGCTTTCCCTCCTATATCTTTAAATATTAAACAAGCTTTCTCAACTCCTTCATTTGATCCTGATATAACAATTTGACCTGGACAATTATAATTTGCTGGTACTACATTATCTATTTTTTTACATTCTTCGTCTATAATTTCATCAGATAAAGCAAGAATAGCTGCCATAGTAGAATCATTATTTTTACAAGCATTTTGCATTGCTCTAGCCCTTATCAATACTAATTCAAGTCCCTCTTCAAATGATAAAGAACCTGAACAGGTTAAAGCTGAAAACTCACCTAATGAATGACCAGCAAATGCAGAAATATTATTAACATTATTAAGAAAATATGTAATACATGAATGAATGAATATTGCTGGTTGTGTTATATCTGTTTTCTTCAAATCTTCAATCGTGCCATTAAACATGATATCTGTAATATCAAAATCTAATATTTTATTAGCTTGTAAAAACATCTTTTTTGCATCTTCATGATTTTCATAAAGATCTTTACCCATTCCAACAAACTGTGATCCTTGGCCAGGAAAAATTAATGCATTCATATTTTTAGATTTGATCCAAAAATAGGTAATAAACTAATTATAAATAAAACCTATCAGCTATTTCTTTAGAAGGTATATGACACTGATCTCGTTTACCAAACCATTTATATCTATTGATAGCAAAAAAATCATAAAACATATTTCTAAAACTAGAAGGAAATATCTTAAGTAAACCAATTAACTTATAGATGCCTCCTAACTCAATAAAAACTTGAATTACTGCATCAGATTTTGAATAAATTTTTCCATCTTTTGAAAGGTAAACTATAAATTTACCTATCTCTTCTGATTTCATCTTTTCTCTTAATATTTT
>JAYNOQ010000031.1:0-18018 GCA_038113315.1 Flammeovirgaceae bacterium
AAATCATCAGAAATATGTGATTTTATAATTAATTCATTTATTGAATCTAAGTTTGATAAGGTTTCAATAATATATAATGAATTCAAAAATGTAGCTGTTCAAAAAACAGTTTCTGAAAACTTTTTGCCAGTATCACAAGAAAATGATTCTCAAGACTCGGCAAATAATAACTATATATTTGAACCAGAAAAAAATAAAATTATTGACAATTTAATTCCTCAAACACTTAAGACCCAACTATTAAAATCAGTTTTAGAGTCTAATGCTTCAGAACAAGGCTCAAGAATGACAGCCATGAGTCAAGCAACTGATAATGCAGGTGAATTATTGAAAGAATTAAAGTTGACTTATAATAGAACTCGTCAGGCGGCAATTACTAAGGAAATATTAGAAATTGTTGGAGGAGCAGAAGCTCTAAATAATTAATTACTTTTTTGTAATCCTTTCAACAGGGATCGATCTATCAAAATTGTATCTGTATGTATGATGGATTTTTCCTAATTTAACCTGTACTTGCTCTGCAACCCTAATCATACTTTTATTAAAGTCTGGTATCCAATTTAATTCAAGGTCTTCATAAGCCAGTTTTTCTTGAATTGTTTCTCTACTTGCCATAATTAAGGCTCCATCAACCCCTTTACCCTGATGTTTTGGTACTATTCCAAATACTAGTCCTACCATTTTCTTACAGGAGTTCTTAATTTTTAAATGATAGAATGTTTTAAGCTTACCAAATAAATCTAGCTTTCCATTGACATGTTTAAAAATTTGATTCATTTCGGGAATACTTATGAAAAAACCAACAGGGTCATTATTGTGATAAGCAAACCATAGTATTTTTTCATCAAGTATAGGTTTTAGTTGCGCAAAGAGAAGTTTAGCTTGAGAAAGCTCAAGTTTTGATACTCCAGGATATTTTGACCAGGCATCATTATAAATTTTAGTAAAATCTCTAATATATTTTTGAATATTTCTCTTTTCTAATGTTTTAAAGTTGTAGTTAGGATCTCTTAAGGCTCGTTCAGCTTTTAAACTTAGCTTCTCAGATAATGGGGTTCTTACCTTTTTTAAAAAAGTAAGCTGTCTAAAAAGTAATTGAAACCCATAATTTTCAAAAAGTTTTTGATAATATGCCTTTCCATAATTTTGAAGATAATTAGGATCTATATCAAAACCCTCAACTAGACAACCCCACCACTTATCTCTCTCACCAAAGTTAATAGGTCCATCCATCGAATTATATCCATTTTTTTCTAACCAATTTTTTGCTGTATCAAATAACATTTTTGCTGCCTCTTCATCATCAATACATTCAAAAAAACCACAGCCTCCAACCCTAAGTTTTTCTTTATCGTTTTTCGAAGAGTAGAATGCAGCAATTCTTCCTATGGTTTCATTATTATTTTTAAGTATCCATCTCTTTACATCACCTTTTCGAAATGCCTTATTTGTCTTTGGATCAAAAACAGAGTTAATATCTTTATCTAAGGGCCTAATCCAATTTTTTTCATTTTTATAGATCGAGCAAGCTATTTGTATAAAGTCTTTTTTGTCTTTTTTTGAGTTAACTTCTATGATATTCATTTATCTAAAAATTATCTTTTATTAATGAAAGTTTCAATAATTTAGTTCATATTTTTGCTAACTAACACTAACCACGAAAATATTTTTTTGATGGAAAATATTTCCAATTTATCTGTTTTATTTAACATTCTCTTAAATGGAATGATAACAGTTTTCATTGTATTGTCTCTTGTGTTTTTTCTAGGAAAAGCTATAATTTATTTTTTTGATTCTAATTCTGATGACAATGAGCTTGATATAGAAGGTGAAATAAATCAAGAAATAAAAAAGATGGAAGGTGTTGATGCTAAAGTAGTCAGTTATAGAAAATTAGATTAAAATGCCTAAAGAAATTAAGCTTTGTTTAGTCTACAGAGACATGTGGCAATCTTCAGGTAAATACATGCCTAATGCAGAGGAGTTAGTTAGGGTTGCTGATCCCATAATAAATATGGGTTGTTGGGATAGAATAGAAACTAATGGAGGAGGATTTGAACAAATTCAACTTTTAGCCGGAGAAAATCCTAACAAAGTATTAAGAAAATGGACTAAACCGTTTAATGAAGCTGGCATTCAAACTCAAATGTTAGAAAGAGGGTTAAATGCTTTAACCATGTCCCCAGTTTCTAAAGATGTTAGAGAGTTAATGTTTTCGGTAAAAAAGAAACAAGGTACAGATATAGCAAGATCATTTGATGGGTTGAATGATATAAGAAACCTAAAGCTTTCTATAGAATATGCTAAGAAAGCCAGAATGATTTCTCAGTCTTGTCTTTGTATAACTCATTCTAAAATACATACTGTCGATTACTATATAAATCTTGCTAAAGAATTAATTGAGCTTGGTACTGATGAGATTGCAATTAAAGATATGGCAGGTATAGGCAGGCCTTCTTCTCTGGGTAAAATTGTAAAAGGAATAAAGAAATATAATCCAAATATAATTGTACAATATCATGGTCATTCTGGACCGGGTTTCTCAGTAGCATCTTCTTTGGAAGTAGCTCGATGTGGTGCCGATATAATAGATGTATCCATGGAACCTTTATCATGGGGTACTACCCATGCCGATTTGTTAACAGTTCATGAAATGTTAAAAGATGATGGATTTAAAGTAAAAGATATAAATCGAAAAGCCTACATGGAAGTAAAAGGTTTAACGCAAGAATTTATAGATGATTATTTGGGACTTTATATTAATCCTAAAAATAGATTAATGAATTCTCTTTTAATTGAATCGGGACTACCAGGCGGGATGATGGGAAGTTTGATGAACGATCTTGAAAAAAGCCATATAAGTATCAATAAATGGCTTCAAAAAAATAAGAAAAAAGAAATTAGTTTAGATAGTTTATTTTCATCTCTTGTTGATGAGGTAAAATATATATGGCCGATAATGGGTTATCCGCCTTTGGTTACACCTTATAGTCAATATGTTAAAAATGTTGCTATAGTAAATGTTTTAAATCAAATAAAGGGTAAAGAAAGATGGAGTCTAATAGATGATAATACCTGGGATATGCTTCTAGGAAAATCTGGTAAACTTCCTGGGGAATTAGGTGTAGAAATTAAAAAGTTATCAAAAGATTTAGGAAAAGAATTTTATGATGGAAATCCACAAGACCTCATAGAAGATGTATTAGATATTAACAGAAATGAGATGAAGTTAAAAAATTGGGATTTTGGTCAAGATGATGAAGAATTACTGGAATATTCTTTACACAAAACTCAATATTTAGATTTTAAGTCAGGTGATGCTAAGAAAAAAATAGCTGAAGACATTAAATTAAAAAAGCAATCGAAAATTGTGTCTAAAGATGAACCATCTAAAAAAATGACAAAAATATTAAAGGTTAATGAGGTAAGTTATGAAGTAGATTACATAATAGATACTGCTAAAAAAGAATCAATTTCAGACAAAAAAATTATTGAGGGACAAAAAATTATTTCCCCGATTGAAGGCAGAGTGTTTTTTACAAAGGATCCTGATGAAAATCCAGTTAAGGTTGGTGATAAAATAAACAAAGGGGACGTAATTTGTTATATTGAGTCAATGAAAGTAATAAATGCAATTAAATCTGACTATTCAGGGAAGATTATGCAAGTATGTTTTAATGATGGTGATGATATTTATGACGACGATATTTTATTTATAATTAATTAATACCATGGATTTTATTCAAAAAATAATAGATATGACAAGTTTTAACGAATTAGTGTTAGAGCCTAACTACATTTTAATGATAGTTATTTCTGTATTCTTGTTATACCTAGGAATATCTAAAAAATACGAGCCTCTTCTTCTTGTCCCGATTGGATTTGGAATATTAATTGCTAATATTCCTGGATCAAATTTAGGAGTTGTTAAAATAGATGAAAGTTTAGGTCTTATTGAGATTGCTCAACAATATGGAATAATAAACTTCTTATATTATTCTTTAATAAAAACTGGTTTTTTGCCACCTCTTATTTTTATGGGAGTGGGAGCGTTAACAGATTTTGGTCCAATGTTAAAAAACTTACGTTTAGTTTTTTTTGGAGCTGCAGCGCAAATTGGAATATTTACAGTTTTAATTATTGCTAGTTTAATAGGCTTTACTAATCAAGAAGCTGCTTCACTAGCAATTATTGGGGGAGCTGACGGTCCTACTGCAATTTACACCTCTATAGTATTAGCACCTCATCTATTAGGTCCAATTGCTATTGCTGCATATTCTTATATGGCTTTAGTTCCTGTTATTATTCCATTTATAGTAAAGTTTACTGTCACTAAAAATGAATTATTAATTAATATGAAAGAGCAGGATGAAAAATCCCCTTCTTCTAATGAAATTAAAAATCTATCTAGAATTAAAATCATTTTTCCTATCGTAATGACAATAGTGGTTTCTTTAATAGTCCCATCTTCAACTCCATTGATTGGTTTTCTAATGTTTGGTAATCTAATTAAAGAAATTGGATCCTCTACTGGTAGATTATCTAAAGCTGCATCTGATAATATTTTAAATACTAGCACTATTTTCCTTGGGTTATCTATAGGGGCAACCATGACTCCAGCCTCTTTTTTAAACACCCAAACTCTTGGAATTATTATTGGAGGACTTTTTGCTTTTGTAATTTCAATAATCGGTGGAATTTTAGCTGTTAAAATATTTAATTTAACCACTAAGAAAAAAATTAATCCTTTAATTGGTGCTACAGGATTGAGTGCTGTTCCTATGGCAAGTAGAGTTGCTAATGAAATAGCTATAAAACACGACCCTAAAAATCATATTATGCATTACGCAATGGCAAGTAATATATCTGGCGTTATTGGCTCTGCGGTAGCTGCTGGAGTATTAATTTCTTTCTTAAGTTAATTTAAAGAAGGCTATCAAGATCGGAAATAGAATTAATTACAATTACCTCTTTGAGTATATCTGAATATAAAAAATTATATTTTTCCATAACATCAAATTGTTGAATTAGATGATCATAAAACCCATTAAAGTTTAAAAGAAAAATGGGCTTTTTTTCTATTCCTAAAATTTTCCAGGTTGTTATCTCAGAAAATTCTTCCAATGTCCCAATTCCACCAGGGAGAATTATAAAAGCATCAGATTGATCATACATCTTTTTTTTTCTTTCATGCATATTATTAACTATTATAAGATCGGAAACTTCTTTGTTTATTATCTCTTTTTTTGATAAAAGCTTAGGTATTATTCCAGTTACATATCCTCCTCCTTTTAGAATAGTATTAGCAACTAACCCCATTAACCCAATCTTCGCTCCCCCATAAACTAGTTGAAGCTTTTTCTTTAATATTAAATTACCTAGGCTAATTACTTCATTTTCTAACTTCGTATGATTTTCTGGTTTACTTGATCCACAAAAAACACATATTTTCTTCATCTTATAATACTTTCTAATTTTGTAACTTTGTATCTGAAGTTGTAATCTATTGGAATTTTTTTATAATCTTTCTTCGGACTCAATATTATTCCTCTTAACATATTTAATAGTATGTATATCTTCATTTTATCTAAGTTCTCAACTTAAAAAATTTGGTCTACCTCTAGTAACTGGTTTAATTGTTGTTGGCGTATTTATAGGTCCAAGTGTTTTAGGTTTAATTAGCAATACGGTAATAAAAGAAATTGAATTCATGTTTGATTTATCACTAGGCTTTATTGCTTTTGCTGCGGGGTCTGAGCTTTTTTTTAAAGAAATTAAAGGTACTTTTAATAGTATAAAGTGGAATACATTAAGCAGTATACTAATAACCTTTTCTGTAGGCTTTATTCTGGTTTTTTTAGCATTTAATACTTTAGTTTTTTTTGATAATATTCAATTTGATATTAAAATATACTTATCTCTATTATGTGCCTCAATTTTTGTTGCAAGATCTCCTGCATCAGCTATAGCTGTAATAAATGAACTTAGAGCTAAAGGAAAATTTACCTCTACGTCAATGGGTGTGTTATGTCTTTCTGACTTTGGAGTTATCTTATTGTTTGCAATTATATTTTCGTTAATTAAATCAATAGATTCAGGTTCTCTTCAAATATTAAGTATGATAATAATAATTTTTGAAATTATTATTTCAGTACTTATTGGTTTTGTGTATGGAATTCTCTTAAATCTTTTTCTTAATGTTAGTATTAATAAATACTTAAAATACTTTTTATTAGTCATTGTAGGTTTTTCAGCTTTCGTTTTTTCTGACTACATAAGGGAAATATCATTCCTATTTCTTAGTAAAGAAATAATTTTTGAGCCACTTTTAATATGTATGATTTCTGGAATATACGTAATTAATAAAACTGATAAGAGACTTGAATTTTTAGATTTTATCGATGTTTCGGGTAAATATATTTATGTTGTTTTCTTTACCCTTATAGGAGCATCATTAGATATATTACTTGTTTTTCAGGTATTTCAATACGCTATTTTATTCTTTATAATAAGAATTATATCACTTTTTTTAGCTTCATATTTGGGTGGGCATCTTGCAAAAGATCATTTGAGTTTTAAGCTTCTTGGTTGGACTCCTCACATTACTCAGGCTGGTGTCTCGTTGGGGTTAATTCAGCTTATACAAAAAGAGTTCTATTATTGGGAGAATGAAATTGTCGGACAAATATCAATGATTTTAATTTCATCAATAATAATTAGTCAATTTGTGGGTCCACCAATTTTTAAATGGGCTCTTAATTATTTGAAAGAAACAAACAGAAGAAAAAAAATTTCATTATCGAAAAAAAAGAGAGTGATAATTTTTGGACTTGAGCCACAGTCTTTATCTGTTGCATCTCTACTGAAATCTAGAGATTGGGACGTTGATATAGTAATTTTTGAAACAAATAAGTCTCTTAAGATTCCTAAAGGAATTAATATGATAAAGATTGAAAGTGTTGATAAATATAATTTTGATAATATAGAATATTCCAAAGCAGATTCGGTTATCTGTTTTTGTTCAGATGTAATTAATAAGGAAATATGTAAATTATCTCACTCTACTTATGGTAACAAAAATCTTATTGTTAGAATTAATGAGTATCTAAACGCTGATTTATTTTCTGAATTCAATATCAAATTAATTCATCCCTCGGATGCAATTATAAATTTAATAGATCAATATGTTAGATCTCCTCTAGGTACCTCGATATTTTTAGGTAAGGAAAAAGATAAAGAGGTCAGAGACATTAGGTTATTAAATGAAAAAATATCTGGATCTCTTTTACGAGATTTAAAGCTTCCTCGAGATGTTTTAATGCTATCTGTCAAAAGAAATGAAGAAATAATTCTTAGCCATGGATACACACGTCTATTAAAAGAAGATATAATAACCTTTTTGGGGTCAAGAAATAGTTTGGATAAGTTAACATTAAGATTTGATAGTTAGTTTTAAAAAGATTGTAAAGTTATATTTGTCGAATGGATAACACCGATATACTAAAGAAAGTTATTTCTCACTCAAAGGCAAATGGTTTTATTTATCAGTCAAGTGAAATCTATGATGGTCTAAGTGCAGTGTATGATTATGGCCCATATGGATCAGAACTTAAAAATAATTTGAAGGAGTTTTGGTGGAAATCCATGACTCAAATGAATGATAATATAGTAGGGATTGACTCCTCAGTCTTTATGGATCCTATGACATGGAAAGCTTCTGGTCATATAGATGCGTTTAATGATCCATTAATTGATAATAAAGATTCAAAGAAACGATATAGGGCAGACGTACTAATTGAGGAATATATTTCTAAGATAAGTTCTAAAGTAGACAAGGAAGTTAAAAAAGCGAGAAAGAGATTTGGAGATAAATTTGATGAGAAAGTTTTTAGAGAAACCAATGAAAGAGTATTAAAATATTCTAGCCATATTGATGAAGTTTCATCTAAAATGAATTCATGTCTCAAGTCAAATGATTTACAAGGTTTAAAAAATTTAATTGATTCTTTAAATATTAATGATCCTATATCAGGCACTTCTAATTGGACGGATGTAAAACAATTTAATTTAATGTTCTCTACGGAAATAGGAGCCTCATCAGACTCTTCAAAAAAAATATATTTAAGACCTGAAACAGCACAAGGAATATTTCTTAATTTTTTAAATGTTGTAAATTCAACTAGAGTCAAAATACCTTTTGGAATAGCTCAGATAGGAAAAGCATTTAGAAATGAAATTATTGCTAGGCAATTTATTTTTAGAATGAGAGAGTTTGAGCAAATGGAAATGCAATTTTTTGTTGAGCCAGGGTCAGAGATGGAATGGTATGAAAAATGGAAAGAGAAAAGGATGAATTGGCATTACGCTTTAGGTTTGGGAAAAGATTCTTATAAATTTCATGATCATGAAAATTTAGCACATTATGCAAATGCTGCATGTGATATTGAATTTAATTTCCCTATGGGATTTAAAGAGCTTGAGGGTATACATTCGAGAACAGACTTTGACTTAAAAAATCATCAAGAATATTCTGGTAAAAAATTAAATTATTTTGATCAAAAATCTGGTTCGAGTTACATTCCATATGTAGTTGAAACTTCAATAGGTTTAGATAGGTTGTTTTTATCTGTAATGTCATCAGCACTTAAAACTGAAAAGTTAGATGATGGATCTGAAAGAATAGTTTTAAAGCTACCTTTTGAGATATCACCGATAAAAGTTGCAGTTATGCCTTTGAATGATAAAGATGGACTCTCAGAAAAAGCTATTAAAATATATGATGATTTAAAATTAAATTTTAACACTCAATATGATTATAAAGATTCTATAGGTAAGAGATATAGAAGGCAAGATTCTATTGGAACTCCTTTTTGTGTTACTGTTGATTATGATTCTTTAAAAGACGATTCAGTTACAATTAGAAATAGAGATTCAATGAAACAAGAAAGAATTCCTATTAAAAATTTAGAAACTCATATCACTAAATTCACATCTATAAATAATTTATTAAGGAAAATTTGATGGCAGAAAAATTCTCACACTTTGTTTTAAATAACAGAAAGCTTTTCATTTTTTTAATTTTGATTTACACAGCCTTTATGGGGTATAAAGGCTTAGATGTAGAATATAACTATGACTTTTCTCAGACAGTACCAGATACTGATGAAGAAATGATGTACTATAATTCATTCAAAAACACGTTTGGAGAGGATGGGAATGTATTTGCTATAGGTTTGAAAGACTCATCAATTTTTAATATTGAAAAGTTTAAGTTATATAATGATTATGTTGGTAAGATTGAAGGTATATACGGAGTAAAAGGTGCTTTAGGATTACCAAGATTACAAGCTCTTAAAAAAAATAATGAAAAGAAAAATTTTAATTTCATAAATATATTTGATCCTTTTCCGAACTCTCAAGATGAATATGACAGTCTGTTAACCCAGATAAAAAACGAAAAATTTTACGAAGGAAAAATACTTAATGATGATGGCGCTCTCACTTTACTAGTTACAATTGATAAAAATGTATTAAACTCTGAAAGTAGAAATAAATTAATGGATGATTTAATTTCTACAAGTGAAAAATTTAGTTCAGAATCTGGAATAAAGCTCCATTATGCTGGACTTCCTTATTCAAGATATATTCTTGCTGAGAGTGTAAAAAAGGAGCTCACAATGTTATTGATTGTATCCGTCATAGTATTGGGAATAATTTTATTTATCTTCTTTAGATCGATTGATACAGTTTTTGTTCCGTTAATTATTATTGGAATAGTTGTCACATGGGTTTTTGGGACATTAGCATTATTTGGTTTTAAAATTACTTTACTAACAGGGTTACTCCCTCCAATAATTGTTGTTATTGGCATTCCAAATTGTGTTTATATGTTAAACTACTATCATTTTTCAATTGAAAAATTAAAAGATAAGAAAAAGGCGATAGTATATGTTATAAAGACGATAGGGTTAATAACTCTAATTACTAACTTAACGACAGCTGTAGGTTTTTTTGTTCTTTCCACAACAGACATAAAAATATTAACAGAATTTGGGATTGTAGCGGGTATTAATGTTTTGGCTACTTTCTTTGTAAGTATTTTTTTATTGCCATCTATTTACTTGGCTTTGCCGAAACCTAAAAGTAATCAGGTTAATTATTTAAACTATGGGTTTATAAATTATTTAATTAATACTTTTCGTGAAATTTCTTTTTCACACAAGAAAAGGGTTTTTGTAGTATCTTCAATTATCCTGATTGTTTCTTTTTATGGATTATCAAAAATAAAATCAGTTTCATTCTTAGTAGATGATGTACCTGCGGAGAGTTCTTTAATGAAAGATTTAAAGTTTTTCGAATCAAATTTTTCAGGCGTAATGCCTCTTGAAATAGTAGTTGATACTAAAATGAAGAAAGGAATTCAAAACCTTAACTTACTTAAAAGAGTTGATAGACTAGAGCAATTTTTAGAACAAAAGGATTATGTTTCTTCTCCAGTATCATTAGTTACTTTTATTAAAGCATCAAGACAAGCTTATTATAATAATAATCCTTCATTCTATACCCTTCCAAATAATAGAGATAAAAATTTTATTTTCCGATATATTTCAGACGGTTATGAAAATAATGTATCTAATGATAATTTATCTAAATCATTTGTGGATTCGATAGGTCAGAAAATGAGAATTTCATTAAATGTTGCGGATTTAGGTTCTCTTAAGTTAGATTCTGTAGTAAAAAATGTTATTAGACCTGAGATTGAAAAAATATTTTCAAATTCAAAAGCTGAGGTTGCCATGACGGGAACCACATTAATCTTTATAAAGGGAATTAATTTTTTAGTTGAAAATCTATTACAAAGTATGTTATTAGCATTCTTTATTATTAGTATAATTATGTCTCTGTTATTCAAGAATTTTAAAATGGTATTAATCTCTTTAATTCCAAATATTATACCTCTGATTATAGCAGGGGGAATTATGGGATATTTTAATATTCCCTTGAAACCTAGTTCAGCATTAGTTTTTAGTATTGTTTTTGGTATATCGGTAGACTATTCTATTCATTTTCTTGCTAAGTTTAAGAATGAACTTCTAAGCAAAAGTTTAGAAGATTCTATTATTAACACCATAAACCAAACTGGTAGATCAATGATTTTTACATCATTTATTCTCTTTTTTGGATTTATAATATTTGCATTTTCTAATTTTGGGGGGACAATTGTGTTAGGAGTCCTAACATCAATAATTTTATTTGTGGCTATGATTACCAATTTAACTTTATTGCCTAGTATAATTTTATATTTCTATAAAAAGTAAGATAGATGGGAAAAGGAAAGTTTAATGAGCAATCTTCAATTGATTATTATAAGGTAAGTAAGGAAATTATTTCTTATTGGAACTCAAATAATATTTTTGAGAAGTCAATTAGCAGTAGATCAGAAGAAAAAATTTTTCCTTTTTACGAGGGACCACCCTCAGCAAATGGTATGCCAGGAATTCACCATGTCATGGCCAGAACTATAAAAGATATTTTTTGTCGATATAAAACACTTAAAGGTTATAGAGTTTATAGAAAAGGTGGTTGGGACACACATGGTTTGCCAGTTGAACTTCAGGTTGAAAAAAATTTAGGTATAACTAAAGATGATATAGGAAATAAAATTTCTGTTGAAAAATATAATGAAGAATGTAAAGTTGCGGTCATGCAATTTAAAGAGGCTTGGGAAGAACTTACAGAAAGTATTGGTTATTGGTTAGATATAGATGATGCATATATAACTTTTAAAAATAATTATATCGAATCAATATGGTGGTCATTAAAAGAGCTGTATAAAAAAGGACTTTTATATAAAGGGTATACTATTCAACCATATTCTCCTGCTGCAGGAACTGGTTTAAGTTCTCATGAACTTAATATGCCAGGTGCTTATAAAAATATTAAGGACACATCTTTAACAGCACAGTTTAAGATACAAAAAAATAAAAAGTCTCAGGAAATAATCGGAGATAGTGATTGTTACTTCCTGGCATGGACAACAACTCCTTGGACTTTGCCAGCTAATAACGGCTTAGCAGTAGGTGAAAAAATTAAGTATAATTTAATTGAAACTTTTAATAAGTACACTGAGTCAAAAATTAATGTAATTATTGCAGAAAAATGTATAGAAAAATTTTTTGATTCTAATAATTTAAAAACCTCTGAAGAATTAATTTTTGATAAACAAAACTTGCCCTATAAAATTTTAAAAACATTTAAAGGTAAGGATCTTGTTGGCTTTGATTATGATCAATTATTGCCTTATGTTAAAGCAGAAAAGCCAGCTTTTACCGTTGTTTCAGGTGATTTTGTTACTACCGACGAGGGAACAGGAATAGTTCATATAAGTTTAACTTTTGGTTCTGATGATTTTTATGTTTCTAAGAAAAATAATTTACCTGGGATTTTTGTGAAAAATGATAAAAATGAGGATGTACCAATAGTTGATAAATCAGGTAAATTTGTAAAAGAAATTATAGATTTTGCGGGTCTACAGGTCAAGGCATTTTCAGATGTAGAGGGATTAACAACAGACGAACAAATTTCAATTAAACTTAAAAAAGAAAATAAAGCTTTTGATGTTAAAAAGTATGAACACAGTTATCCTCACTGCTGGAGAACAGATAAGCCTATATTATATTATCCTCTAGAATCTTGGTTTATAAATTCCACTAAACTTAAAGATGATTTTATTAATAAAAACAAGGACATTAATTGGCAGCCTGAGTCTACAGGCACAGGTCGTTTTGGTAACTGGCTAGAAAATCTAGTTGATTGGAATTTGAGTAGATCTAGGTTTTGGGGAACGCCACTTCCTATATGGAGGACCAAAGATGGTAAAGATGAAATTTGTATAGGTAGTATTAATGAATTGAAATCAGAAATTAAAAAGTCAGTTGATTTAGGATTTATGAAGAATAATATTTCTGATAATATTGATTTGCATAGACCTTTTGTTGATGAAATTATTTTAGCATCTAAAGAAGGGTCACCAATGTATAGAGAAACAGACATAATTGATGTATGGTATGATTCAGGTTCGATGCCATTTGCTCAATATCATTATCCATTTGAGAATAAAGATATTTTTGAAAAAATGTTTCCAGCTAAGTTTATTGCTGAGGGTGTAGACCAAACACGAGGGTGGTTTTTTACTCTACATGCAATCTCAATAATGTTATTTGGAAAGGTAAGTTATGAAAATGTGATATCTAACGGGTTAGTGTTAGATAAAGATGGAAATAAGATGTCTAAACGATTGGGGAATGCAGTAGACCCTTTTGAGGTAATTAAAAAATTTGGTCCTGATGCTACAAGGTTATATATGGTAATTAATTCTAATCCGTGGGATAATTTAAAGTTTGATATTGATGGCATATCTGAAATACTTCGAAAGTTTTTTGGTACACTAAACAATACATATAATTTCTTTGCTCTTTATGCAAATATTGATGGATTTACCGGTAATGAAAAATTGATTCCATATGAAAAAAGAAGTTATGAAGATAAGTGGATAATAAGTAAGTTGAATTCTCTTATAAAGTTCGTTGAGGATAAACTTGACAATTATGATCCAACAAAGTCATCAAGACAGATAAATAAGTTTATAAATGATGATTTAAGTAATTGGTATATCAGATTAAATAGAAAAAGATTTTGGAAGGGTGATTTAACTCAAGATAAACTTATGGCATATCAGACCTTATTGGAATGTTTATATAAAATCTCTATAATTTCATCTCCTTTTATACCATTTTACTCTGAAAAATTATTTAAAAACTTAAATGCATTTAATATTTCAAACTCTGAATCAGTTCATCTTTTAGAGTTTCCAAAAGTAGATAATGAAAGAATTTCAGAAGTTTTAGAAAGAAAGATGTCATATGCTCAAAGTATTTCCTCTTTAGTTCACTCTATACGAAAGAAAGAAAAAATAAGAGTTAGGCAACCTTTATCAAAGATTTCAATACCTATGAAATCATTAGATATGGAAAATGAGATAAAAGATGTAGAAAAAATTATTTTATCAGAGATCAATGTAAAAGAAATTGAATATGTACATGATAACTCTAAAGTTTTTACAAAAAAAATTAAACCTAATTATAAGGAGTTAGGTTCAATTCATGGAAAGAATATGAAAATAGTAGCAGAGAGAATATCTTCTATGACTCAAGATGAAATTACTCAATTGGAAAAAGATGAATCAATTAATTTTGAGTTGGATGGTGGCTTAAAATTAGATTTATTACTTAACCAAGTAGAAATTTTATTTGGTCAGATAGAGGGTAAGCAAGTTGCTAGTAATGATACCTTTACAATTGCATTAGATATATCTATTGATAATGATTTGCTCGCTGAAGGTGTTTCAAGAGAGTTTATAAATAAAATACAAAATCAAAGAAAAGAAATAAAACTTGAGGTCACAGATAAAATTGAAATTTATATAAGTAATCATTCAAAAGAAATAAATTCTTTTCTACTAAAACATAAGGATTTTATTTGTAATGAAACTCAATCTATTAATCTTATTACTACTGAAAATATTGATATGCCAAGTATTATGGATATTGATATTGCTTCTAATGAAGTAGCGCTTACTGAAGTTAAATTTAAAATTAAAAAAGTATAAGAAACATGAAATTAAGATACTTTACACTTATAGTTTCTCTGATATTATTAGATCAATTTGTTAAGTATATAGTTCATGTAAATATGCCATTGCATACTGAAATATCTATTATTGGAGATTTTATTAAATTATATCATATTGAAAACCCAGGAATGGCTTTTGGAATTAATTTTGATTTTAAATATACTAAATTGATTCTTTCATTATTTAGATTATTTGCATCATTCTTAATTGGTTTTTATCTTCTAAAACTATTAGATAAAAAAACTAACCCTTTGCTTTTAATTTGTATATCACTCATCCTTTCGGGCGCAATTGGAAATGTTATTGATAGTGTGTTTTATGGAATTATTTATAATAATGCTCCATATAATGCTCCATTTGCTTTATTTAATGGGCAGGTTATAGATATGTTCTATATAGATATTTGGGAAGGGTATTTGTCAGATTGGATACCCTTATTAGGAGGATCTTATTTATCGTTATGGCCAGTTTTTAATCTTGCCGATTCATATATTTTTATTGGTGTTGCTATTTTATTATTAAATCAAAATAAACTTAAACTTGATTATTAAATAAAGTAAAGTTCATCTATAAAATTATGTTCTTCTTTTATTTTACTTAATAAAATCACTTTATTATTTGATAATTCATTTCTAAGGGGGGCTGAGCTTATTTTTATAAACAGTTTTTTTTCTTTTGTAAATAATTTTTTAGTTCTCTCATGAGTTTTTTTATCTATAATTTTTTTCCAGGTCTCATAAATTGAAATATCATTAAAACCCTTTTTTATTTTTTCTTTTTTGTAAAACTCTTGAGTTAAATCTTTAATTGATAATAATTTTGATCTTCTTTTATCTTTCATAAACATTACCACTGACTATTTTAAATATTTTTATTTCTTTAATCTTTTTTTCAATTTTTTTAAGTCTATTCTTTATAGAATCTGAAATTAGAATTTGATTAAAGTCATTCTCTTTCAGATAATCTAATAATAAATCTATTTTTTTATCATCTAATTTATGAAATACGTCATCAAGAAGCATAATAGGTACTGTTTGAAGTCTTTCATTTAAAATTTTAAATTCAGCTATTCTAAGAGCAATTATAAATGTTTTTTGTTGTCCTTGGGAGCCAACCCTTTTTATTAATTTTTTATCCATTTCAAAGATATAGTCGTCATTATGTATTCCTATATTTGTTTTTTTTGTAAAAAAATCTTTTTCTAAATATTTATCAAACGATCCGCTATCCATTTCTTGCTTAAAATTTGAATAGTATGTAATATTTAGTTTTGTGCTTTCATTACTCAATTTTGATGCTGTTTCACTAAATATTTTATTAAAATTTTTTATTTCTTCAGTTCTTATTTTTTCAATATATCTATTAAGTGTAATTAGATTTTCATCGTATGATTTAATATGATTTTTATCAATGTTATCTAAAGAATTTAGGCTTTTTAGATATGCATTTCTTTGTTTTAATAGCCTATTATATGAAATTAAATTTTCTAAATAATTATTATCTGTTTGAGAAAATATTTGATCAAAAAATCTTCTTCTATTGCTACTATAATTTCT
Source organism: Flammeovirgaceae bacterium (assembly GCA_038113315.1). Classification (GTDB taxonomy): domain Bacteria; phylum Bacteroidota; class Bacteroidia; order Cytophagales; family MED-G16; genus MED-G16. The sequence goes on from JAYNOQ010000031.1 coordinate 16,249, forward strand.
AATGAGGTTTATATCGTATGGGTTTATAAATACTAAAGGTATTTTTCCAATATGTTGTTTTATATTATCATATTTATTTTCATTTTCAAATATTTTTTTGGTGCTAGACGTTTCAAAAGTACATTTATAATTTTTGTTATTTGAGTATGATCCACTAATCATAAAAAATGATTTATTGTGGTTAATATTTTCTAAATCAAAACTATTTATCATGCTCTTTCCATATGATAAATAATATATTGCGTCTAATAAATTTGTTTTTCCTGCTCCATTTTTACCATATAAAAAATTTATTTTGCTAGAAAAGCTTATCTCAGCAGAATTATAATTTTTAAAATTATTAATCTTTATTTTATCAATATGCATATATATTTGTGCAAAAAATAGGAATTGATTTTAATGTAAATAAATTAATTTTTATTTGATTACTTTTTAAAGATAAAATATGCCAGCTACTAAAGAAAAGAAAATAAAATCTAAAGTTAAGGAAGAGTTTAGTTCCTCAACTTACATTTATTGGCTTAAGTCTATGCTTTTGATGAGAAGGTTTGAGGAGATGGCTGGAAGGTTATATGGCCAACAAAAAATTAGAGGTTTTTGTCATTTATATATTGGTCAAGAAGCTTGTGCTTCTGGTTGCGTTTCTGCTTTAAGGGAAGGAGATAAATATATTACTGCCTACCGAGATCACGCTCATCCATTAGCTCTTGGAACTAATCCTGATAAAATCATGGCAGAGTTATTTGGGAAGGCTACGGGTATATCTAAAGGTAAAGGCGGATCAATGCATATGTTTGATAAGGAGAAACATTTTTTTGGTGGACATGGAATTGTTGGAAATCAAATACCTATGGGAGCTGGAATCGCGTTTTCAGAAAAATATAAAAAAACAGGAAATGTTTGTCTTACTTTCTTTGGAGACGGAGCATTAAGAATTGGTGCTTTTCATGAGGCGGTTAATATTGCGATGTTTTTGAAATTACCTGTTATTTTTATAATAGAAAATAATGGTTATGCCATGGGAACCTCAGTAGATAGAACATCAAATGTAACTGAACTCTATAAATCAGGTCTATCTTATAACATTCCATCAGAGCCGGTAGATGCGATGAACGTTATCAAAGTTCATAGGGCAGTAGCAAAGGCAGCGAAGAGAGCACGAGATGGTGAAGGACCAACATTATTAGAATTTAGAACTTATAGATATAAAGGGCATTCTATGTCAGATCCTGCAAAGTATAGATCGAAAGAAGAAGTTGAAAGTTATAAAGATCAAGATCCAATAGAACAAGTTAAAAAAATGGTGTTAACCAAAAAGATCTTAAAACAAGATGATATAGATACTATAGATCAACAGATAAAAGATCAAGTAAAAAAATCAGTTGAGTTTTCTGAGAATTCTCCTTACCCAGAACCCGAAGAGGCTTATAATGATATTTACGTACAAAAAGATTATCCATTTTTAAAAGAGTGATAAATTATGGTCAAAATTAGAAAGCCAAAAAAAGAAAACGATAATATACTTCCAATTGAAAATACAGAGGCATTAAACGATACTCTAAACAAGTCTGAGGAATTTATTAATAATAATAAAAATATAATTTATTCTGTATTGGGAGTTATTGTTCTTTTAATCCTTGGGTTTTCTGCTTTTTCTTACTTTAAAGAAAACCAGAACAATACCGCTCAAGAAGAAATGTTTCAAGCTGTTTATTATTTTGAAAAAGATAGTTTAGTGCAAGCACTTAATGGTGATGGAAACAATTATGG
>JAYNOQ010000032.1:0-17369 GCA_038113315.1 Flammeovirgaceae bacterium
AAAAGCTCTACATTGGATAAATGAAGATTGTTATTATTAGAACAAGAAATTAAGATAAATAGTACAAATATATACTTCATAATTAATGATTTTTATGTCCACCTGGACTGTACTGTAAACTTAAAATAAAACCATTTAAATTTCCAATTTGTATTCCATTATAACTCATATATGTGGGAAATAAGTATTCTAATGATATTCTTGAGTTTCTTAGTAATCCTTTCTTTAATGAAAGATTTATTCCCAGAGCAGAGTTAATTAAGACATATCCTGAATTATTATTATTATTAAGTATCATAACGTTAGAAATTAAATCCTCATCTTCTCCATTGATACTACCTTGATTAATATAATTTTGCCTGAAGCTAAAGCTATAAGGTTTATTTAAATTAATTGCACCCCAATAATTTAAACTAATTTTATTACCGAAGTTATAACCTAGCGAATTATCACCCAATGATAAATTATAAATTGGCTGTATCCCTGCCGAAAACTTTTTAAATTGAAAGAAACTAGTGAATCCAACTACAGCTTGTAGATGTCCATTTCCAAGCTGCATTGAGTATGGTAATTTTTCATTTTTATATTTCTTTTTAATATTTCCTGAAGGTAAAACAAATCCAGTATTTGTATGAATCTTAATATTAGAATTTGAAAATAATTTATATAAAAATTGAAGATCAATATCCCCAATTCCAGTTGATGAAATATTTATAGGAAGATTTCTTTTATCTATATATGAATATTCTTTTTTATGGAAAGTTAAATTAGTAAATAAGGTTAGATTATTTGATAGACCATACATAACTTCTAAAGAATGCATGTTAAAGACAACTCCAGTTACATATCTATCATAGAACTTAGTAATTTCTTCTCTACTAAAAATATTATTATCATTATAACTACCTTCTCCTTTAGATGAATTATATCTATAGCCTAACATAATTCCTCCACTAGAATGTACATGATCTGCAAATACTCCAGATGGTGCATGAGCGTCTGGCCTTGAAAAATCCCAAGATTTCATATTCATTTTCATAAAATGATCTTGAACATCAATGAACTTACCACTTGAGACTAAACTGTTATTTTGAGAAATGAGATGATTTACAAAATAATTAATTGCCTTATTTAAATCTTTAACTTTATTATAACTAAACTGAACTATAATTCTATCAGGACTAGATTTTTCAATTATACTTCCCTTAAAATTATCAATCTCTAATTCAGTTGATCTTTTATATTTCCATCCAAAAGAAACAGATATGAAATATTTACTTTCTTTATTTGAAAAACTAAACCCTCTTGACTCAAGGTTTTTTTTTATAATACTTCCTACCTGATTGTCAGTTATTTTAAAGCTTGATCCTATGTCAATTTTATCAACAAGATTAATAGATAAATTTTTAGAATCTTGAGATAAGACAATATTATTTAAAAACAGAAATAGAAGAATTAAATATCTTTTCATAGATTTATTCAATACTAAAATAAATCTTTTACTTTGCTGAAAAAAGCCCAATATAAATCTTATGAGTTTTTTAGATAAATATAATAATGGTCAGACTCTCTTAGTAGATAAAGATTTAGATTGGACATCATTTGATGTAGTAAAAAAAATAAAAAATATCATAAAGTGTAAAAAAGTTGGACATGCAGGAACTTTAGATCCATTAGCAACTGGTTTACTCATAATTTGTACTGGTAAAAACACTAAAAAAATAAATGATATACAAAATCAGGATAAAGTTTATACTGGTGAATTCATTCTTGGTAAATCAACCCCTTCTCATGACTTAGAGACAGAATTTAATTCTCAAAAAGACATTAAAAATATTACAAATGATAGAATTGAAGAAGTATCAAAACGATTTGTAGGTGAACAACTTCAGAGGCCACCAAAGTTTTCAGCAGTGAAAGTAAATGGGAAGAGAGCATATGAATATGCAAGAGATAATGAGGAAGTGAAAATTAAAGAAAAAGAAATCAATATCTACAAATTTAAAATCACAGAATATAACCTGCCAAACATATCATTCAAGATATCGTGTACAAAAGGTACTTACATTCGATCTATTGCTCGTGATTTTGGAGAGATGTTAGGTTGTGGTGCCGTCCTTTCTAAATTAAGACGAACAGAGATAGGAAATTATAATGTTGAGGACGCATTCAAAGTAAAAGATTTAGCTCATAAATTAAAAAAAGAAAAAATTGAGAGTAATAACTGATAATTCTTCAATTAATGATTCAGGATACAATATTGCTACTATTGGTTACTTCGATGGTATTCATCTTGGACACAAAAAGATTCTAAATGAATTAGTGGGGCAAGCTCAAAAAAAAAATGGTAAAAGTATTCTTATTACATTTTGGCCTCATCCTAGAAACATATTAAATCCAAATACATCTGTAGAATTACTTCTTAGTAATGATGATAAACATAAATTAATTGAGGTTATAGGTATTGATTATTTATACATAATTAAATTCACAAAAGAATTTTCTAAGATGAGTGCACATTCTTTTATTCAAAATTTTATTGTTGATAAACTTAATGTGAGTAAGCTAATAATTGGGTACAATCATTCATTTGGTCATAAACGAGAAGGTAATTTCCTTTTTCTTCAAAAGAATAACTCTAAATATAATTTTGAAATTCAAGAAGTAAAAAAGAAAGAGATTAATGACAAATTAAATATAAGCTCTTCCATCATTAGAGATAAAGTTAGAGATGGAAAATTAGATTTAGCTAACCAAATGTTAGGATATAAATATTATATAACTGGACAGGTAGTGAAAGGAGATGGTATAGGGAAAAAAATCAATTATCCAACAGCTAATATTATGCCTGAAAATAACTCTAAACTTATCCCTGGGAATGGAGTCTATGTTTGCAAAGTAAATATTGAAAACAAAAATTATCAAGGAATGTTAAATATTGGGAAAAGACCAACTGTTAATGGAAAAGAAAGAAGAATAGAATTACATATCTTTGATTTTAATACTAATATTTATGGAAAAAATGTAAAAATTACCTTAATTAAAAAGATAAGAGATGAAATTAAGTTTAATAATTTAGATCAGCTTAAACATCAGCTTCAAAAAGATGAAATTAAATCACTTAACACATTAAATAATGAAAAAATCTGAAATAAAATTTATAGTTACACTAGACAAAGAAAATATACCCGAGAAGATAGAATGGATGGCTGAAGATAGCCTAAGTGATAGCCTATCAGAAACAAAATCAATCAGTTTATCTCTTTGGGATGAGAAAAAAAATAATACTTTGAGAATTGATTTATGGACGAAAGAAATGAAAACAGATGAAATGAAAAGATTCTACATTGACTGTCTTGGCGGACTGAGTCAGAGTATTCTCAGCTCAACTGGAGATGAATATATGTCAAAAGAGACAAATAAACTATGTGAAAAGCTAATTGAACATATAAAAAATAACTCCAATTAATTCTCAGAAATAGTCAATTTTTTATTAATTTACTTTATTGTTGTTAGATTAACTAACTTAAATTTTAACATAAAACTATAAAGTGTATGAATAATTTTGTAAAGAAATTAATCTGCCTTTTTCTATTTTTCTCTACAGTTTCAGTCCAATCTTTTTCTCAGAGTGTTTCTATTTCAGGAAATGTATCTGATGAAAGTGGTGGACTAATAGGAGTGAATATATTAGTCAAAGGCAAAGTGCTAGGTACTGTCTCAGATAGAGATGGTAATTTTAGTTTAAATGTCTCTGAATCACCAGCGACATTAGTGTTTTCAATTGTTGGATATGAGACGCAAGAGGTTACTATTTCCTCAAATACGTCAAACCTTGATATTACTATGTCAGAATCAGTTCTGCTTGGTAGCGAGGTTGTTGTATCTGCTTCAAGAGTCGAGCAAAGTATCTTAGAAGCACCTGTTACAATTGAAAAGATGGATCTACTAGATATCCAAAACTCAGCAACAGCTGATTTTATGGATCAACTTGAACACATTAAAGGTGTAAAAGTTAGTAGAGGAAGTTTAAACTTTGCTGCTGTTAACACAAGAGGTTTCGCAACTGACGCAAATACAAGATTTGTTCAGTTAGTAGATGGAATGGATACATCCGCTCCATTACTTAACTTCCCTACTGGTAACTTAGTAGGTATTAACCCTCTTGACCTTGAAAGTGTTGAAATTATACCAGGTGCATCATCTGCATTATATGGTCCGAATGCATTTAATGGTACAATGTTAATGACTAGTAAGAGTCCATTTGAATATCAGGGGCTTTCTGCTCAAGTGATGCAAGGTTATACCAGATCACACAGAGACGGAAATACTAATAACGGATATGCAAAATATAACTTAAGATATGCTAAAGCTTTCAATGACAAGCTTGCTATCAAAGTGAACTTTTCTTATGATATGGCTACAGACTGGATAGCTAATGACTACATAACTAATGTAGATGCTGCTGGAAATGCTTTAGGAGATATTGATATGAGAGGAAGACCAAACTTTAATGGTCTTAACCTTCATGGAGATGAAACACAAGTCGCTGTTCCAGTAATGGCTGCGGCAGGCTTAGTTGGATCTTGGGTATCTCAATTACCTGAGCAAGTTTTAGACTTAAGAAGAACAGGTTTACCTGAAGAATTCTTACTAGATAATAATGACGCGAAGAACATGAAGTATGATATCGGAGTTAACTACAGAGTTAATGACGATCTTGAAGCTTCACTAGTCTACAGAAAAGGTGGAGGTAACACTATCTACACTGGTGCACAAAAATATGCACTTAGAGATTTTGGTCAGCAATTTTTCAAACTTGGACTAGAAAGTTCTAAAATGAAATTTAAAATTTATCAGTCTATTACTGACGCTGGAGACTCTTATAACATAGGAGCTTTAGGCGCAATAATGAATGAAGTATTTAGTCCATCTGCAGCGCAGTGGGCACCAGCTTATCTACAGACATATATTACTGCGATGCAAGGATATATTCCTGGCGTGCCTGCTGGAGATATACATTATGCTCATAATATTGCTAGACAACAAGCTGATGCAGGAATTCCTGCAGTGGGTTCTGCAGAATGGATGGGAGTTAGAGATCAGGTCATGAAAAATAGATTTCAAGACCCTAATGCACCAGGTGCAAGTTTTTATGATAACTCTAAACTTACGCACGCCGACATAACTTACGAAGCTACTGACTGGTTATTACTAGGTGCTAATTATAGAAACTATGGTATTTTTACTGATGGTACAATCTTTAACGAAGATCCTGATGGAGACGGAGTTAATGAAAGAATCAACATAGGAGAATTTGGAGCATTTGCACAAGTAAACAAGGAAGTATTTGATGGTTTTAGATTTATCGGATCTTTAAGATATGATAAAAACCAAAACTATGAAGGTAGAGTAACTCCAAGAGTTGCTGCAGTATACACATTTGCTGAGAAACATAACCTAAGATTAAGTTATCAAACAGGTTTCAGAAACCCAGATACTCAGTCTCAATTTATTTTCTTCCCAACTGGAACTTCAACTTTGTTAGGAACAGCTAGAGAAAACGCTGAGAGATACGGAGTGATGGAAGGTAATGCGTGGACAAGTGCTTCTTACCAACAGTATTTACTATCTGGTGGAAGTCTTGACCCTGCAACTGGTGACCCAATCGGTGGTAACCCAGGTCTTCTTAAAGAAGCTTATGTAGATTATATTAAACCTGAAAGATTATCATCCATTGAATTTGGATACAAAGGTGTAATTGGTGATGTATTATTAGCTGATGTTAATTATTATAATACTAACTACGAAGACTTTGAAGGTGGTCAAAATGTAAATGCAAAATTTGCTTCTTCACATAAAGGTCAAGCTATTCCTGCTGGTTATGGTTGGGCGTTAGATAGTAATTCTGACGACGACGTTAGATCATGGGGATTTGGTTTAGGATTAACTCTTGACGTTGGAATGGGATACAAATTATCTGGTAACTACAATTATAAAAATTTAGAGATTAATGGAATGCCTCCAGGAGAGAGTGATTTTATCTCATATTTTAATACTCCAGAAAACATGTATTCTTTCAGTTTCTCTAATAGAGAAGTATTTAAAAACTTTGGTTTCTCGGCTAGCCTTAGATTCCAAGACGACTTCTTATATGAAAGTACATTTGCTAATATGATGATTCCTGCTTACGGAACTTTTGATGCTCAAGTAAGTTATAAAATTGAGAGTCTTAAGACTATCCTTAAAGTTGGTGGAAACCATATTGGAATTGATAACAATGATTACAGATCTAGACCTGGTGGTCCATTCGTTGGAAAACTATTCTATGTATCTCTAACATTTGACGAATTTTTAAACTAATAAATAAATAAATATGAAAAAGTTTAAATCAATAATTTTAACAGCTGCTCTTTCACTTGTGTTTTTTGCTTGTGAGCAGGAAGTAGCTGAGTTTAAACCATATGTTTATAACCCATCATCTCCTACTGGACAAAGTGGTAGTGCGGACTTTAGTAAGTTTGTATCAATTGGTGGAGCTTATGTAGCTGGTTTTGGAGACGGTGGCCTCTTACATGATGGTCTACAGCCTTACTCTCTTGGTAGAATGGTTGCAGTTCAACTAGCAAAAGCTGGTGGTTCATCAACATTCGTTCAACCTGATATCAATTCAGCAAATGGTTATTTTGGACCTGGTCCTGATGAGATTGCTGGTACAGCTGATGACCAAGGAAGATGGTATCTAACTATAAGCGCTTCTACCGGAGCTATTGGTGTTGGAAGAGCCGAAGGTGATTTCGCATCAGTAACTACTCCTTATGCTGGAGATATGTCAAAAATTCAAAACTTTGCCGTTGGTAAGCAGACAATGGGACAATTTTTTATCCCTAATGACGGTTCAGTTGCACCTCTAAATCCTTGGTATGCAAGGTTTGATGCATCAGGTGGTACTGTTAGTGCATTAGAACAGATGATTGGGACAGGAAGTTCATTTTTTATGGCTCAGTTAGGCACTTACGATTTCTTAGCACACTATGCTAGAGGTGGTGACCCTAACGTATTCCCTGAACCAACTGCTGCATCGTACGGACCTCAGTTTGAGACAGCTTTACAGTCGATGATGACTAATAACCCAGCGTGGAAAGGTGTTGTGGGAACTGTACCTGATGTACTTGCTTCTCCATTTTTCCAAATGGTAGGTGATCCGAGTGCTCTAGTTCCACTAGATGCTACTGATGATGCAACTACTATTGGTCTTTTAGCTCAGCTATCTGGAGGTGTAAATATACTTTTAGATCAAGCAGTAGCTTCACAGTTTATTACTGAAGAAGAATCTGCTAGTAGAACGTTAGGTTGGAGTGCTGGAGTTAATCCATTACTTGTAGAGGACGAGTCATTAACTGACTTAGGTCCATTCTTTGATGTTGTTCAAGCTCAAGGTGGTATGGATGCTGCACAGAGAGCACAACTTGTTCCTTACGAGCAAGCTAGAATGGCTAGATCAGGAGAAATAATTCACCTACTTGGTGGTACAATGATTGGAACTACTCCAACAGCTGATCCTACTCTAGTACTAGGAATAACTTTACCAATGCCAGATGTGGCGTTTTTAACTGGTGCTGAATTAGTACACATTGAAACTCAAAGAGCATTATTCAATGGAGCTATAAAGGCTGCAGTTGCTACACATGGAGATGGAAGAGTTGCCGTAGCAGACTTTGATGGATTTTTCCAGTCTTTAGCTGGAGCAAGTCCATTTACAATGAATAATTCTATTATAACTTATGACTTTGCTCCGCCTACAGGAATGTGGTCGGCTGATGGTCTACTACCAAACGGCAGAGGTTACACTTTGATGGCTAATAAATATATTGCAGCCATTAATGAAACATTTGGAGCTACTGTTCCAGAAGGTAACCCAGCAGATGCACCAGGACCTGGATTCCCGGTGACTGTTGAATAAGATTATTCAAATTTTATAGTTAAATTAAAGGCTAACATTTTGTTAGCCTTTTTTTTTTAATATCTTGTAAGTATGTCAGTATCAAGAAGAAGTTTTATTCATAATTCTATTGCAGCAGGAACATTATTTCCTCTATTTTCTATGAATTTCAAGAAAGAATCTCATAATCTAAGAGAAAGAAATAAAGATGAAAACTACTGGAAGAAAGTGGCTGACATGTACCATCAGAATGTAAAGTTTATCAATTTAGAATCTGGATATTTCAGTCCTTCCCCAGAAAGCGTAAAAGATTACTGGGTAAACTTTGTTAATGAAATTAACGAGTCTCCATCCTACTATATGCGTACTCGTCAGACAGAGATGAGAGAGAAGGTCAGAGAAAAACTAGCAAGCTATGCTGGTATTCAAACTGATGAGCTGGTACTCACAAGAAATACTACTGAGTCAATGAATATTATTATCCAAGGAATAAAACTTGATAAAGGAGATGAAATTCTTAGGACTAACCTTGAGTATCCAAATATTATACAAGCACTTGATATGCGTGAGAGAAGATTTGGCACTAAGGTAAGAATCGTTGATGTACCAATTCATCCTAGAAGTCAACAAGAAATTGTAAATAAGGTAATTGGAGCTGTAAACAAAAAAACAAAAGTTATTCTAATATCGCATATGGTCTTTCTGAACGGACAAGTATTTCCTGTGAAAGAAGTATGTGCTAAAGCCAGAGAAATGGGTCTGGAGACAATAGTTGACGGAGCTCATTCATTCTCACACGTAGATATGGATGTCTCTGAGATAGGATGTGATTATTACGCCTCAAGCCTTCACAAGTGGCTAGGAGCTCCCCTAGGAAATGGATTATTATATGTTAAAAAAGGAAATGCAGAGAGGTTATGGCCGCTGTACGGAGACACAGCATATGATGACGATAACATAATGAAACTTGAGCATCTTGGAACAAGGCCATGCTCCGACCAAAACGGTATCATCCCTGCAGTTGATTTTAATCTAGAAATTGGGAAGAAAGAGAAATCTAAAAGACTAAAGTTCCTTCAGATGCGTTGGGCAAGTGAACTCAAAGACAACAAAAATATTATATTGAATACACCGCTAGAAGAAGGACAGTCATTTGGAATAGCTAATGTAGGAGTTAAAAACCTCCACCCTTCTGAGCTAGCAGATAAACTCTTCGATAATCATAACATCTTCACTGTACCAATTGATGATGAAAGAGGGATACGTGGAGTAAGAGTTTCGCCTAATCTCTACTCAACTATTGAAGATATCGATAAATTTATTGAGGCAATGCTAAGAATAGCTGCTTAGACTTATTAATTTTACATATGTCTCTGGATTCAAAATATAATCCCCAATCAATAGAAGATAAGTGGTACGAAAAATGGCTCGAGGACGAGTGTTTTTCCTCATCGCCTAATAAAGATAAAGAGCCCTTTACTATTGTAATACCACCTCCAAATGTCACTGGAGTACTTCACATGGGACACATGCTCAATAATTCTATTCAAGATATACTCACAAGAAGAGCAAGAATGCAAGGAAAAGAAGCATGCTGGGTTCCTGGAACTGACCACGCTTCTATAGCAACCGAGGCAAAAGTAGTGGCCATGCTCAAGGAAAAAGGTATTGAGAAGTCATCGCTTACTAGAGAAAAATTCCTAGAGCACGCTTGGGAATGGAAAGAAAAATACGGAGGGATAATTCTTGAACAACTCAAAAAACTTGGAGCATCATGCGACTGGTCCAGGACAAAGTTTACGATGGATGAAGATCTATCAAAGTCTGTAATAAAGGTATTTATTGACCTCTACGAGAAAGGTCATATCTACAGAGGTATTAGGATGGTGAACTGGGATCCAGAAGGCAAAACAGCACTCGCTGATGATGAGGTAATTTACAAAGAAGTTGATTCACAGCTTTTTTACATCAAGTATAAAGTGTCAGGATCTGATGACACGCTAACTATTGCTACAACTAGACCAGAAACACTTCTTGGAGATACTGCTGTCTGTATTAATCCAAATGATGAGAGGTTTAAACATCTGCACGGGAAGAAGGCTATTGTGCCACTAGTTGATAGAGAGGTTCCAATCATCTTAGATGATTATGTAGATATGGAGTTTGGAACAGGCTGTCTTAAAGTGACGCCATCACATGATGAGAATGATTATAAACTTGGAGAGAAACATAAACTACAGTCTATAGACATCTTTGATGATGAGGGAAAAGTTAATGAGAATGGAAAGCTTTATGTTGGCGAGGATAGGTTCAAGGTAAGGAAAAAAATTTCTAAGGATCTTGATAAGATTGGTCAGCTAGAGAAGGTCGAAAACTATAGAAATAATGTTGGATTCTCTGAGAGGACAGACGCAGTTGTAGAACCTAAGATATCAACGCAGTGGTTCTTGAGTATGAAGGATGTAAAGGTCCCAGCTCTCGACAATGTTATGAATGATAACATCAAATTCCACCCTTCCAAACTAAAAAATATGTATAGGGCTTGGATGGAAAATATTAATGACTGGTGTATATCAAGACAGTTATGGTGGGGACATCAGATTCCAGCATATTACCTTCCATCAGGAGAATTTGTAGTGGAAGAGACAAAAGAGGAAGCACTAAAAAAAGCTCAAGAGATTGATAAAAATATAACAATAGATGATCTTACTCAGGATGAGGATGTTCTAGATACATGGTTCTCAAGTTGGCTTTGGCCAATTACTGTATTTGATGGCATCAATGACCCAGATAATGAAGAAATCAATTACTACTATCCTACTTCCGATCTAGTTACTGCCCCAGAAATTATTTTCTTCTGGGTTGCGAGAATGATTGTGGCAGGATATGAGTACAGGGATGAGATGCCTTTTAAGAATGTATACTTCACTGGTATAGTAAGAGATAAGCAGAGAAGAAAGATGTCAAAGTCTCTAGGAAATTCTCCAGACCCAATAGAATTAATGAAAAAATATGGAGCAGATGGAGTGAGAGCTGGTATGCTTTTTAGCGCTCCAGCAGGAAATGATCTCCTATTCGATGAGAAACTTTGCGAGCAGGGAAGAAACTTCTCTAATAAGCTATGGAATGCGTTTAGACTTATACAAACCCTTGAGGTATCAGACAAAGGAAAGGACCAATCCCTTGCTATTGACTGGATCAATTCACGATTTAATGAAGTTTTAAAGGAGGTTGATGATCACTTCTCAAAGTATAGAATTTCAGATGCACTTTTATCTTTATATACATTTATATGGGATGATTTTTGCAGCTGGTACCTAGAAATTATTAAGGATAACTCTATATCAGATAAGACTCATAAAGGGACTTTAGCTGTACTAGATAAAATATTAAAGACACTACACCCTTTCATGCCGTTTATTACTGAGGAGCTCTGGAATCAGATAGATAAAGAAAGAGATTACATCATGATTTCTGAGTACCCACTTCCAGAAAATTTTGATGAAGAGTTAAATAATGATTTTAAGAAAGTATTTGAGATGGTAACAGGGCTAAGGAAATTAAAGTCTGACAATAAAATAAAACAAATTGATGTAGTTGAGGTAATGGTTAATAAAAAATCAGGTTTTGATTTTATTAAGTACAGAGAATTAATTGAGAAGCTATCAAAGACAAAAGATCTTCAAGAAGTAAACGAAATTCCAAGTAATTACCCTACCCTAATCTCTGGAAAAGACACTTTATGTCTTGCCATAGAAAAATCTGAAGACTCTAAGGAAGATACACTAAAACAAATTGAGTACTTGGAAGGATTTCTAAAGTCTGTAGATAAGAAGCTTTCGAATAAAAACTTTGTTGATAACGCTCCTCAAAACGTTGTGGATATTGAGAGAAAAAAGAGAGATGATGCGCTTATTAAGCTAGAAAATCTTAAGAAGTCTATCTGACTATCTCAAAAGAATGCTTGACCTCAGTATCTTTCCTAATTGAGGAACCAACAGAACAATACTTAGTTAAGGCTAGACTAATAAATCTATCTGCCTCATTGTCCTTTAAATCATTTGAGTAAATTATATACTTGACATTAATTTCTTTGTAGTACATCGGATGTGTATCGGCTCTTACTCCTGAAGTCTCAGCCTTGATATCTTTAAAGTCTCTTCTCCTCTTCTTAATCATTGACACAACTTCTACTGCTGCACAAGTGGTGACTGCTGAAAGAAGAAGCTCCATCGGAGATAGATTTTCTTTCTTATCACGAGCGTACATATCAACCACTAACTCATTTCCAGAAACATTTTTTACGCTGTACTTCTCATCATCAAGATAAGACATAGAAACCTTTACTTCCATATAACTGTATATTTAACTAAATTGAAAGTAAATATATACATATGAGATTATTTATTTTAGCTTTTTTCTTGATATCAAGGACTGCAATTTCTCAAGGTTCTCTTGAAGATATAGTAGGCTCTTCATCTGAGAAATCTAGACCAATTTCTTCTACTTTCAGCTCTACTAGAATAGTTAATGGTCACTCTGTAGAGATGATACCTAAAGGAGTAGGTGAGTTTAGGATATCACATAGATTTGGAACTATAGAAGAAGGTTTCTACGATATATTTGGGCTCGATAATGCTCAGATAAGGTTAGGGTTTGATCACGGACTAAGTGACAACGTCATGATAGGTTTTGGTAGGAGCTCTTTTAATAAAACATATGATATTTTTTCAAAGTTTTCATTTCTAAAACAAACTACTGATAACTCTACTCCACTCTCTCTTCAGTATTTACTAGCTGCATCAGTTGAAACTTTAAGGTATGGTAAAGAAATTCCTTTCATGGAGAGATTCAGCCAAGTGAATCAGTTACTGATAGCTAAAAAAATTGGAAAGCTATCTTTACAGTTATCTCCATCAATAATTTTTCATGAGTTTTATAATTACGATAATAATGTATTTTCAAGTATTGGTGTAAGTGGCCGATATTTAGTAGCACCTAGAGTTGCACTGAGTATAGAATATTATAATCGACTTTTATACAAAGATGATGAAACACTTGCATATAAAACTGTATTTGAAGATAATTTTAACTCTCTAAGCCTTGGTATAGATATTGAAGCTGGTGGTCATATCTTCCAGTTCCACTTCACTAATTCCTCTCCTCTCCACGAGAAAGGATTTATCTTTCAGACTGATAAGAGTTGGGGAGAAGGTGAGATATCATTTGGATTTAATATACTTAGAGAATTTTCTGGCGGAAAAAAATCTAAGGAATGGTAATATTATACTTTATATTTTCACTCTTTGCTATCAAGCAAGAGACAAGATACGTTATTGAAAACTCTACAATTGAATTTTATTCATATGCTCTCCTTGAAGATATACAAGCGGTAAATACAGAGTCAGTTGGTGCAATAGATTTACAATCTGGAGAGTTTATTATTAAAATTCCTGTTTCTGCATTTGAATTTCCAAATAAGCTCATGCAAAAACATTTTAATGATAGTTACCTTGAGACAGATAAATATCCTGAGTGCATATTTAAAGGTACTATAGATCAAGAAATAGCATCTGGAGAAATTACTCTTCACGGTGTCACTAAAGAAATTCAAATACCAGCAATAATAACTGAAGAAGGAGACAAAATAAAGATTAACACTGAGTTTAAGATTGCTCTGAAAGAGCATAAAATTAAAATTCCAAGACTACTATTTCAGAATATTGCCGAAGAAATTGAGGTTAAGGTAAGCTCAACATTTACAAAATTTCAAGAGCAATGAGAATTGGGGTTACAGGTGCATCTGGGATGGTGGGGATAAATGTATGTAAAGAAATTCTTAGTAATGGAGACGAGTTAAATATCTTAATTAGAGAAGATGTCAGTTACCTTGATGGGCTTTCCTGTAATAAATTTTATGGAGACCTCAGCGACATAGATACACTCGAAAAGTTTTGTGATAAATGTGACGTCATCATTCATTCTGCGGCAATGATATCAATAGGTTTTGATGCATATGACCAAGTGTATGAAGTTAACTTCGTTGGAACAAAAAATCTTCTAGATGCATCAATTAAGAAGAAGGTAAAAAAATTTATTTTTATAAGTACTGTAAATGCTTACGATAAAAAACCTCTAGATCAAAATTTTGATGAGAAACGAGAGCTGGTAAGAAAAGGAAATGCTTATGATATGACCAAGGCTCTTGCCCAGGAACTAGTAACTTCAACTGAAGAAATTGAAACAGTATCTATTAACCCTACATCTGTCCTTGGTAAAAATGATTTTAAGCCTTCAAGGCTTGGCAAAATCATTAAGGGTGTCTACTCTGGAAAGCTTCCTTTCCTAGTTGACGGCGGACTAGATGTTATTGATGTTGGAGACCTTTCTAAAGCCATATATAGCTCAATTAGCAAAGGAAAAGATGGGGAATCCTACCTTATATCTGGAAAATTTAGATCTTTTAAAGAAATATATGAAGTGATTACAAAGTACCAGGATAAAAAGTCAAGAATATTCTTCTTCCCGAGACTCATGGTAGAACTAAGTCTTCCTCTCCTATCTCTATTTCCTATTGGACTTCTCAAGAGGGCAGCAGAGATCAATGGTAAGTTTTTCCCTGGACTTGAGAATATGACTAAAGAAGCTATCGAAAATATTATTAACTTCCCTAAGCATATTGACAACTCTAAAGCAAAGAAAGACTTAGGACTGAAAATAAGTCCGTTAGAGAAAACAATTAAAGATACTATCTATGAGTAATTATGAAATATTTGTATACGGATGGATTGCCATAGGATTTTTATCTTTTCCTTTCATTCTACGTTATGACGCCCCCTACGGAAGACACACCTCTAATAACTGGGGGCCTCTAGTTGATAATAAAATAGGTTGGATAGTAATGGAGTTACCTGCACTTATCGTCTGCCCATTGTTAGTCCTCTCAAGTGGTAATCCTCTGTCTGATGTCACAAAATTTTTTATTATTTTATGGGTTATTCATTACTTCAATAGAAGTGTGATATTTCCATTAAGGATTAAGACAAAGAAGAAGAAGATGCCACTTTTAATTGCTTTTCTTGCATTCTTTTTCAATGTTATCAATGGCCTGGTAAATGGAATTTACTTTGGAAATATCAAATTTGACTACTCATCTTCCTGGTTATCATCTCCAGAATTTATCGTAGGTATATCAGTTTTCATCATTGGATTTATTATCAATAACAGATCAGATACATATCTTATTAGCTTAAGGAAAGGAAAAGATAAAGGATATGTTATACCTCGAAAAGGTTTATTTAATTACATCTCTTGCCCTAATTTTTTTGGGGAGATAATTGAGTGGCTTGGTTTTGCCATCATGACCTGGAGCGTTGCAGGACTAGCATTTTTCTTGTGGACATTTTTTAACCTTGTCCCTCGAGCATTATCACATCATAAATGGTACAAGAAAACCTTTCCCGAATATCCTAAAGAAAGAAAGGCGGTATTTCCCTTTATACTCTGACACTAAGTATATCCGACCACCTTGTCGTGTAGCAAGGAGAGAGCCTCTCCTTCCCTATCTTCCACTTATTGTTGATACCTGAAGAGCTTAGCTTAAGGATATCTCTACCCATATTCCCATTGATCTTATCGAGTGTCTGCATAAGAGTATCTGCCTTCTTCCTGTCTGCAGAGTCAAATAGGCTGAGCTGTACCTGATTCCTTGGAATTATTCCTGAAAGTGTGACGCCTGCCTTCTTGTATGAATATCCAGATCTATATATTTTTTTTAGACACTCTATTGCGAGCTTGGTTATAGTTATCGTATCACTTGCAGCAGTATGGAAGTCCATAGAAAAATATCCTGAGTACTGCCTTGCTTTTGGCTTGAACCTATTCGTGTACATAAAGACACTTATTGATCTAGCACATGCCGCCTCACCACGCAGTTTCTCCGAACATCTTGAGGCGAACATACTAATGTACTCAGACATTCGAGTGTAATCCGATATCTCTACAGAGAAGGATCTTGAAGTACATATACTCTTCTTCATGCTCCTTCCTTCCTCAAGACTAAAGTGTGGGATACACTTAAGCTCTCTTACCATCCTAAGACCTACAACATTCATCATCTTCCTGATCCATGTCTCATCGCATTCAAGCAAATTCTTGGCAGTATGTATTCCATATTTCTTAAGCTTTATCGCATACCTCATTCCTACACCCCATATCTCATCAACAGGAAGCCTACCCAAAATATCTGATATCTGTTTCTTGTCTTGGAGATAACAGACACCCTCAGGAGATTTCTTGGCAAGATAACCAGCTACCTTGGAGAGTGTCTTCGTGTATGATATGCCTATAGAGATAGGTATTCCTGTCCATTGTTTTACCTTTTTCCTTAGATAGACAGCGAAAGTATAGGGGTCTTTTATTCCTCTAAAATCTAAAAACGCCTCGTCTATCGAGTATATCTCATACGCAGGAATATTTTTTGATACGATATCAAAAACGCGTTTTGATATGTCTCCATACAGAGCAAAATTTGATGAGAAAAGGTGTATGTTATGCCTTCTAACAAGTTCCCTCTTCTTGAATATTGGCTCTCCCATCTTGAGCCCTAAAGCCTTCGACTCATTTGACCGAGCTATGACACATCCATCATTATTTGATAGTACAGCAACCGGCTTATTTTCTAGATGTGGTCTGAACACCCGTTCGCATGAGGCGTAAAAATTATTACAGTCTACAAGAGCTATCATGCCACACTATTAAAAGACCACATGACCTTACCCCATACATATGACTCGGAGCCCTCAAAAATCTTAATAGGTCTCATAGACTTATTCTCAGGGTATAGAAATACGGAACCGTCAACTTTCCTATACCTTTTCACGGTAAAGTCTCCATCAACAACAGCAAGGACAATATCTCCATTATTAATTTTCTCTGCCCTATCTACTAGAAGAATACTCCCATCAAAAATCTTAGCATTTATCATGGAGGTACCGCTTGCACGAACAAAAAATGTAGCACTCGGGTGCTTGATAAGTTTTTTATCTAGGGAAAGGTCAAACTCAAGGAAATCATCTGCAGGAGATGGAAATCCAGCAGGTACAGCCTGAGAGTAGAACGGTATAGTGCCAAAGGTATCTGTCTTCTCCAGAGAAGGTTTTGTTGTTTTCATATCTAACTCAATTTGAAATTTTCAAAAGGAGTTAAAATTACTAATTATTTTAGTAAATACTAATTATTTTAGCATTAAATTATTTCCCAGAATTAGGCAGGACTATATCGACGTTATTTCTGTAGTCGCCAAGGAGATGCTCAGCAAAATAGTACCACATCATTTTCTCATAGTATGACCTGAAACTTCCGTAACCATGCCTTTTACCAGGGAAAATCATCATATCAAATCTCTTTCCAGCCTTAATAAGTTCGT
>JAYNOQ010000033.1:0-13693 GCA_038113315.1 Flammeovirgaceae bacterium
GCCATATTAATACCTGTTCTTAATAATTTTTGATTGTCTATATCTATCTTATGAACACTTGCTGAATCTGAAAACGCAACAAAACCTATATTAGATTTTCCCCAGTTGAATGAAGAATCTGGAAGAAGAGATAAGTCATTTTTTAATGAGTCAACCAGATTTGATTGGATAGAGTCTTTTAGTGGATGATCAGCTTTTGTAAAAGAGAAATTTCCATAAAAATCATAAGTGCCAAAAAATGTACCCCCTGGACCTGTATTTAAAATTATTTTTCCAGGTTTAATTTCTTCAAAACCTCTAACAGAAAGATTATCTTTCGGTTGAAAAGTTTTGATAATTTTGAATATTCCACTGCTGTTTCTACTCATAACCTTTAGACCATCTATTCTGTGAGCAACTAACAATAATCTACTATTTAATTTACTTTGGGAGGTCATTGCAATATCATAATCATTTGATATCATTTTTACTTTTCCATTATTATATTCAGACAATCCATAATTATGAGATGCAATTATTGAATTATCAAATTTATGATACTCCCCCATCTGATCATTAAATCCAAGTACATCTATTCTATTGTTTTGTATTGGATTATAGGATGGGCTTAGAGAAAAAAGATCTGTTGTTGAAGCAAAATATAATTTTCCATTTATTCTTTTAATTGGAGCCCATACATATCCAGATATACCATATTTACTATCATATTCAGTTAAAGAATTATTAAAAGAAATTTTAGAAAAACCATTAGTAGTCCCAATTAAAAGATTATCATTTTCGTCGATGAAAGTAATATTAGTAGTACTAGTTTCCAATCCATCATCTTCATCTATACTATTTAAAATATTAAGATCATCGTCAAGAATTAATACTCCATTCCTTGAATGAACAGGAAAACTACCATCTTTAAAAGGTCTAAGGTCATCATGAACATAAACGGCATTTTCTATTAACCATTTATTTAAAGTTTCATTTTCTGATTTATAAAGTTTTCCATTTTTATCAAGAATATAAGCTCCCACTTGTCTACTAAAAAGCAAAAGATCTTGATTTGAGTTCTCATAAAATAATTCAATTCTATTATCAGCAAATATTTCTGTACCTTCAATAAATTTAAATTCATCATCTACCATTTTATACATACCATATCCCCACCTTCTCATATATGGAATATTTCCTGTCTTTGCAAATCCATGAATTTTACCTTTTGAATTTCTAGCTCCTGCATATTCAGACATTTTCCATATCCTATCAAATCTTTCACCATCCCAGCTAAAAATAAAATTAGGAGTATAAAATATTACCTTATTATTGTGTTCGAAAGCTCCCCAAATGTATTGTCTTCTATAGTCAATTGAATCAGGAAGTTTATGGAGAAGATACTCATATTCTTTAAAGCCATATTTATTATCAACTAATCTACCAAACCTATTAACACCAGTACTATAAATTGTCCCATCCTCCATTTGAACTAAAGATCTTCCAATTGGACCACCCCATACACCGCTATAAGTTGTATCTTTTTTAACTTCAAGCCTTCTTACATTCACACCATCATATTCCAAAACACCTCCATTTGCTGCCATATATATTAAATTATCCTTTTTTGATTTGATAACCCCCCAAACGTATCCTGGTCTATTTAGAAAATCTTGGCTATAATTTTGAATTGGGTAATTACCACGCTCATAATTAAGTCTTTGTTCAAATTGCTTTTCTGATAATTTTTGAGAATATATCAAAAACGAAAGTAGAATTAATGTAAGCGTTAAAAATGATTTAAATAAAATCTTTATCATGGTTTGGTTTACTATATATTTTAACTTCAACAAATTATTTAATAAATTTTTAATAAAGAAGTATTTCATTTAAAAAAAGATCAATATTTTACATTATTCAAAAAATATAGGTTACTTTAATGCAAAGAATTAATTAAAACAATGCCAAAAAAACCAAGTATAATTTCAAACTATTGGGAGCTAATTGATTATAATGTTCATCATATCAGGCACTCTGAACTGAAGGCTTCTCTGATTCTTACAGCCTATGGAATAATATTTGGGATGGCCTATGATGTAAGTGGTGAGTTAATTATTCCTGAAAATTACTCATACATATTTTATATTATCGTTACCACTTTAATTAGCTTGACGCTATTGTCAGTCACATTTAGCTTTAAAGTTTATATCCCCAGAATAAATCAGAAGTTAAAAAAATCTGTTTTCTTTTTTCATGATATCAATTTCTTCTATAAGACCCCAGATAAATATTCAAAAGAACTTATTAGAGTAATGGAGAATGAGAAAGAGTTAAAAGAATTATTGGCAGAGCAAGCATATATCAATGGAGTAATTGCCTCTGAAAAATATACGAATGTTACTAAGGCAATAAAATTTATGATTTATTCTTTTTGCGCTTTAATAGTCTTACTATTATTTGAGTTTCTAGTGATGTGATTTCATCATCTCATGAGCGTATCTTAGATTTTTTTCTTTTAGTTTTTTCCCATTTTTTCTCATGAACTCAGTATGAAATTGATGATTAATCAAAAAATCAAATTGTAATTGATAAAATTCTTTATCTGAAGATACAACTCCACAGAGCAACCACTCCTCTTTTAATTTCTCTGATATTTTTTCAAAGTCGTTAGACCCCAAATATTCAAGATCAGCATCTCTAATTATCGCTTCAAGATCATTATTTGGTATAGCTATGGCTTTAGTAATTAGTATTAAAGATTGAACTGAAGAAATTTCTTCGGTTGAATATCCGTATTCACTTAAAATAGATTCCGATAGCTTAGCTCCTATTTCTTCGTGATCAACATGTGATTTTATAAATCCAAAATCATGAAGCAAACAAGCAGTAATAAGTATTTTCCACTCACTATCTGAAAGCTCATAATTAGATCCTATTTTAAGAGCAGATTTTATTACTCTCTCAGTATGATTTAGATTATGATAAAGATATTTTGGATCTAAAAGATTATGAAAATCATCATTAATTTTTTGCTTTAGATTTAGATCAATATGGTTTTCTAGACTTCTCATTTTATATGCCTACTACTTAAATTTAATAATAATTAAGAAAATAATGGAAATAAATATAATTTTGGGGCTTAATATCTGAATATCTAAACTATGAAAAATAGAGTTTTATTATCATTATTTTTTGCTTTCTTAATTAATATAAAATCATTTTCTCAGACTGTGATTAATACTGAATCTAATCTTAATAAAATTGATTCAATATTCCATTTATTTGTTGATGGAATGGGAGACTACAAAAAAGGTAATCTTGATTTTTTTATGATAAAGTCAAATTTGACAATTGGATCAAGAGTTAAGGAAAAAAATCTTTTGAGATTGACCTTTTCAAATAATTACCAAAAATTTAATGGGAATCCATTTAAAAATTCAATTTCAGGTCAGATCAGATATAATCTCTTTTATAATATTGAAAAACATCACTCTATATTTCTTTTCTCACAAATAGGAAAAAGTCAAAGATCCATGATTGATAGAAGATTTTTAATGGGTGGTGGTATAAGACAACGTATAACGCCATCTAAAAATTCAGGATATATAGATATAGCATATGGAGGATTTTATGAAAATGAAAAGTATCCAAAATACTCTTTAAATCAAACAGAAGTTGCATCTGCAGTATATAACAATTTAAGGTTAACTCTTAATATTTTCACAAGACTTAAATTAAATGATCACTGGAATTTAGTTTCCGTTATGTACTCACAATGGAAATCAAATAGAATGAAGAATTATAGGATATTTTTTGATAGTACCCTAAACTATATTATTAGCAAAAAAGCAACAATTTTTTTAAAATTTAATGCTAGAATTCAATCTGAACCTTATATTCCTTTTGTTGCTAATGAGACAGATACTTTATTAGGTTTCAGAGTTTCTATATAAAAAAAACTCCTGAAATTCAGGAGTTTTTATCTATTAAAATTACATTATAATTTACTTACTCATCTCAGTTCCTTCATAGAAAACGACTTCGTAAATAACTGATTTATAAAATTTACCATCAGGTAATAGGTCATTAATAGCCTGTAATCCTTCAGGCCATTCAGCTCCATCAGGAAAAGAGTTTAAAGCACCACTCAAAGTTGTAAAATGATCAACTGTAGCAATACTCCAGTTATATGCACTTCCAGTAGGAGATACAACTTGATGAACTTCCCAACCTGCCCAAGATGACTCAGAATCATTTACATACTTTTTAATAAATGGCTTCCAAATTTCATTTTGTAGTCTAACAAACTCACTAACATTTGAAGGATTTGCGTAGTTAACTTTAATATAGTTTCCAGGCTTTGGGTTTGCAGCAAATACCTGAATAGCAGGGAAAGTATGAGCACTCCCTAGCACTCCCTGTGATTGTACTGGTTTTAGTCCAAATGTTGGTCCAGAATCAACCCACCATGAGTTATCAATATCAGTTAAGTTTTCAAAGCCATTATAAAAAAAGAAGTTATGACTATCAGAGGTATTACCATTTACTTTTCTAAGTAAACCCCAATGTTTCATTCTTCCATCTGCAATTGCATTTTTAACAGCTTGTCTATATACGTTATTCTCATTTGACAAAAAGTTTGCAACATCTGAAGGACTTATACTTCTAAATTGCCAAGTAGCAATCTGATGATCTGTAGGATCCCACTCCTCTTGAGCATAAGATGCAAAAGAGAATAGTGAAATAAAAAATATACTTAATATAGTTTTCATAATTATTTGATTAAAATTAGTCTTGCAATGATATTGGTGGAGAACTTAATTCTGGTAGAAACCTTACTAGCTCAGTCTGAGCACCCCACATCTCTAAGCTTTCTCTCAAAAGCTGAATATCAGTATCCCATGCATTAATACCATAGATTTCATCATATTTATCTGAAACTTTTCCCATTATTTGTCTGAAATTTCCATAATGTTCTAAATTTCTGAAATTAAACGATACCCTTACATGTCCTTGAGGTCCTCCTCCTCCTGAAGCCCAAACGTTTAATGATAGGTCTTCTCCAGATTCTTTAAGTGCGTTAGCAACATTTCTTCTAAACTTCCAGAAATGATCTCTATTTGCACCAACTACATAGTCTATGTTAAAACCTATAGTATTCTGACCAGGTTTAGCTACATCGTGACTTGCATTATCTCTCCTAACATAATATTCTCTTCCAGTAGAACTAGCAATTAATGGATCTACATTGTCCATCCAATAATCTAATTCTTTAGATGATACAGGACTATTGTCAAAATCAGCCCAAGTTGGACCAACTCCAGCTCTAGCATAACTTCCTTGATTTGATCCAGCAATTACTTCCCATGTATATAATTGGAAGGTACCTGCTCCTTGATTATACTTTTTAGTTTTATCTTTTATCGCATCAGATAATTCAGATCCTTTACCTTTTACTGGCTTGTGATAATCTAACCACACAACCATAGACTGAGAAAATGAATTATAGGAAAATAACGATACTAAAATTATTAAAAATATATTTTTCATCTAGTTAGCATTATAAAATTTAACAGGTGATCCAGATAAGACATGCAAAACTTCTGAATATGGCCTAGTAGAAGCAACAAATTCCTGAAAAGCTTTAGATGCAACAAATGCATTTCTACCTTCTAACCAATCTGCCATACTTTTACTTCTCACAATTACCTCATGTGTAACTCCAGGCTCTCCACCAGCAAGTATTTCATGAAGTTCTAAAACTCCATCTCTTCCAGTTGCATCAAAAGCTTTTTTCATCTTTGTAAATGCAGCACCATAACTTGCGGGATCTTCAACTTTTATAAGATAAACAACTGAAAATCTTAAGTCGAAACCAGCAGGATCAGCAATAAGAGATTGGCCTAAAATTGTAGCTTCCTCTTTTACGTTTTCATTCCAAGTTTCAAAAATACCTGAGGTATTCATCATCTTACTATTTCTAAACTTATCCCAGTTAGCTTGTATATCAGCAGCATTATCTGAAAACCAGCAAACCTGGTGTGTTGCAGCAAATTCAGAACTTGTGTGATCAAATTGGAATATCGCATTTGGTGATAATGTTTTTCCAAAGTCAGATTCCATAAAATCATTCCATACACTCATAAAAGCAGATGGATTTTCAACAATTACATTAGTACATTGCCATGTAATTTGTTGAGAATAAGATTGAAAGGACATAAATAGCCCTAACATCATAATTATAACTTTTCTCATATTATAAATTAAGGTTAAAAAAAAATCAAAAATCAGGAATATGTGGTTTACTATGTGAATCTATTTTTTTTTAAAAGAAAAACAAAAAATAATTTTGTGAATTTGTATATCTACAAAAAATATTACAAGAATTTAACTTGTTTTTAATATAAAATTAAAAATCAAACTTTATTCCTTGAGCCAAGGGTAGATCATCGGAATAGTTTATTGTATTTGTCTGCCTACGCATGTAAGCTTTCCAAGAATCAGAACCTGATTCTCTTCCTCCACCTGTCTCTTTCTCTCCTCCAAAAGCTCCACCAATTTCAGCTCCAGAGGTACCAATATTTACATTGGCAATACCACAGTCCGATCCAGCTGATGATAAAAATTCCTCTGCCTCAGAAATCTTAGTAGTCATAATAGAGGATGATAAACCTTGTGGAACATCATTCTGAATACGTATAGCCTCATCTAAATTTTTATACTTAATTAAGTATAAAATTGGAGCGAAAGTTTCAGACTGAACAGTTTTGTAATTATTATCAACTTCAAATATTGCTGGTGTAACATAACATCCTGATTCATATCCAGTACCCTCTAAAACTTCACCATCAATAATTGTTTTAGCTCCCTCTTCTTTAACTTTCTTAATTGCATCTTGATACATTCCAACTGCATCTATATCAATTAATGGCCCCATATGATTTTTTTCATCTAATGGATCTCCAATTTTTATTTGAGCATATGCCTTAGTTAATAGCTCTTTGAACTTATCAAAAACCGACTCATGAATAATTAGCCTCCTTGTTGTTGTACACCTCTGACCTGCTGTTCCAACGGCACCAAACACTGCCCCTCTAATTGCAATATTAAGATCAGCATTTTCAGTTATTATCATAGCATTATTTCCACCTAATTCTAATAGTGTTTTTCCAAGTCTTTTACCAACAACCTCAGCGACTGACTTACCCATTCTTGTAGAACCTGTTGCACTAACCAACGAAATTCTAGAATCTGAAGCAATATTTTTTCCAACTAACTGATTGTTACAATCTAACACTAAATTTAATACACCATCAATTTTATTCTCTTTTAAGACCTTAGATATAATATTTTGGGTTGCGATAGCAGATAAAGGTGTTTTTTCAGAAGGTTTCCAAATACAAACATTTCCGCAAACCATTGCTATCATAGCATTCCAGCTCCATACTGCAACAGGAAAGTTGAAAGCAGAAATTATTCCAACAATTCCTAGAGGGTGCCACTGCTCATACATCCTATGATTTGGTCTTTCAGAGTGCATGGTCAAACCATATAATTGTCTTGATAGCCCAACTGCAAAATCACATATATCTATCATCTCCTGTACTTCACCAAGTCCTTCTTGTAAAGACTTACCCATCTCATAAGATACAAGCTGACCTAATGAATCTTTATTTTTTCTCAACTCATTACCTATCTGTCTTACAATTTCACCTCTCTTGGGGGCAGGAACTTTTCTCCAGGAAACAAAAGTACTTGAAGCAGCTTCTATTATTTTCTCGTATGTATCTTCGTCAGTTTCAACAATTGAAGAAATTTTATTTCCATCAACAGGAGAAAAAACATCACTTTTTTTACCACTAGAGTTTAGCCATTGATAGCCAGTACTTGATCCCTGATTTACATCTTTTAAACCAAGACTACTTAATAACTTAGACTTATCTATCATTTTTTAATTTTCAACAGTGAAATCAGAATCAGAAACCTCAGGATTCAATGTTAAGTTTATGACATTCATATCAAGTGACTGAGGTCCCATTGGAATTTTTACTGTATAAGGAAATAAAATTCCATTTACATCTCTGTAATCCTCAAAATATGTTGATTGAGGAACTTTTGAACCATCAGGCATATTAGCTAATTCTGTTTGTTTATACTTTAAACCTGTCTCAGCATCGTATGAAACAAAGCTATTATCAGAAACTTGGAGTACGTGAAGAGTTTTACCATCCTCCTCTTCTACAGAACTAAATTTTACATTACCGTCATTCAACCATCCAATTTCCTCGAAAGGTAATGTAGAATTAATCATTTTCTGAACCTGATCGTCTGGTAAAGGATTATTCATACCTTGCTGGCTTAATGATCCCTTCTCTCCATCAAATACCATCTTCATCATAGTATTTCCCATCATCATCATCATCATGACTTGCTTATTAGGTTTAGCTTGAATATTAACCATCTGCAATTTCATGCCCTGAACCTCTGCCTCAGCTAACATACTTACAGCATTTACCTCTGAAACTTTTTTCATTCCACCGATAGCATCAATATAATTGTTAAGTACAGATTCAACAGTAATACCTGTTGGAGTAGAAAAATCAGGCTTTTCAGTAGCGTTACCTTCCTTGTCAAAATATTTTATATCGTATGGCATTCCTTCTAACGATGATAGCACATCTTGACCTTTACCTACAACTAAAACTCTAAGATTATCCTTAAGGAGATATTTATTAATTACTCTTTTAACATCCTCAGTTGTCACACTTTGAAAGTTTTCTAGATATTTTTCATAAAAATCTTCAGGTAAATTAAACTTGGCAATATTAGTAGCAAAGTTTGCAATAGTAGAAGGTTGTTCAGTTGACATTATAAAGCTACCTACATATTTTTCTTTTGCTGCGTCTAACTCTTCATCCGTAACTCCCTCAGAAGAAATTAAATTAATTTCTTTTATTATTTCAGTTATAGCACTATCCGTAACTTCGTTTCTAACACTTGCAGTCGCAGTAAATGATCCTTTATATCTGCTAGTCGAAGCCGAAGAATAAGACCCATAAGTAAAACCTTTATCTTCCCTTAAATTCATAAATAATCTAGCAGTCGAACTTCCACCTAATATTTGATTACCAAGTTTTAATGCAAAAAAGTCAGGATTTGTCATAGATATATCCATAAGATTCCCAACATAAATCTCAGACTGTACAGCGTTAGACATGTCTACAAAATTAATCTCAATATTATTTAAATTTTTAGCTTGAGGTAGAGTATAGTTTGATTCTTTTCCTTTCTTCCAATCTCCAAACAAAGACTCGATTAAAGGTTTTATTTCTTCATATTTAACATCACCAACAATCGTTAGATAAGCATTGTTAGGTATTGCATACTTTTTATAATAATTCTGAACATCCTTGAGAGAAATATTATTTAATGACTCATTTGTCTCGAACTCACCAAATGGATGATTTGCACCAAAACGTAACTTACTATGTACCCTATTAGCAATATTTTGCACATCTTTATCTATAGATTTAATACTTTCCAATGCTACATTTTTTTCTTTTTCAAAATCTTCTTTAGTAAATTTTGGATTTTTTAATCCATCTGCCATCATTTCTAAAATTCTAGGAAAATATCTTTTTAGAGATGATACATATCCCCCACTAGCAGATAATACAAGAGTAGCTCCCATGTAATCAACTTCTTCATTATAACTATCTTTTGATTGATTTTTTGTTCCGTTACCCATCATTGACCCTAGGAGGCTTGAAACTCCTTTTAATTCACCTTCATAATCAGGATAATTGTCAATATCTAGGTTAGCATAAGCTCTTGGTAATTTATTATTTTCAACAACAATTACCTTTAACCCATTATCTAAAACAAATGATTTAGGATTACCTAAATTAATAGATGGAGCAGGTCCAGCTTTTGGAGGTTTAGACCTATCAATTTGTGAATTTGCCACATTCACAGAAAATATAATTAATAATATAATTTTAATGTATTTCATATAATTATTGTTTAGCGCTTTCTGGTAAATAATCGATTATAGCTCTTGAATCTTTTTTAAGATATTTATTAGCAACGTCTCTAATTTCTTCTTTAGTAATTGATTTATAAATATCTAATCTTTCATTTATAAGATTAACATTATCATGAAGCAAATAATATGATGCAAGTGAATTAGCAATTCCTGACATACTTGAATTAGTACTTATAAAACTATTTTCAAATTCATTTTGAAGCTTTTCATACTCTCTGTCAGAAATTAAATCGCTTTTTAGTTTTTCAATTTCTTCATCAATGTTATCATACAATGTCTGTAGAGTATTTTCACCTACTGGTAACGAAAGAATAACATAAATTCCGTAATCTTCAAATGATAAATTAACAGCCTGAACTTCAACAGATACTTTTTTATCATCTACCATTTTCTTATAAAGCCTAGAACTTTTACCACCACTTAATATTGATGATATCATATCTAGGACATATGCGTCTCTATCCTTAAATGATGGGATTCTATAAGAAACAAGACCCATAGGTAATTGAATATTGGGGTCATAAAATTTCTTTTTAATTTCAGCAGTAATTGGATCTTCAGTAATGTTAATCCTAGGTACGTCTTCCCCTCTTGGAATTGGACCAAAATAATCACTGATTTTTCTTTTAACATCATCTATTTCAAAATTACCTGCGACAACTAAAACTGCATTATTTGGAACATAAAATTTCTTGTTATATGCTATGAACTCATCGAGAGTTGCAGCATCAAGATGCTCCATTGAACCAATAGGTAACCATCTGTAAGGATGTTTTGTAAATAAACTTTGAGTTATTTGTGGTAGTAACTGACCGTAAGGTCTATTATCGTAACTTAATCTTTTTTCTTCTTTAACAACCTCATTCTGAGTCTTAACACCTATCTCGTCAATGACAGGATGTAACATTCTCTCTGATTCTAGCCAAAGACCTAATTCTAATTTATTTGAAGGGAAAAACTCATAATAATATGTCTCATCATTAGAAGTGTAAGCGTTAAGGGATCCTCCGTTACTTTCCACAATTTTCATGAATTGTCCCCTATCTATATTCTCTGTACCCTCAAAAAGTAGATGCTCGAAAAAATGTGCAAATCCAGTCCTATCAGGACTATCATCCTTTGAACCGACATGATACATTACTGAAGTAACAGCGAGTGGAACAGATTTATCCTGATGTAAAATCACATGTAATCCGTTATCAAGATCATATTCTATAAAATCTACATTTTGCGAGTAAGAATCAAAATATATAAATAGAATAACTATAAATGAAAGTAGTTTTTTTATCATAAAATTTTCTTTAAATAGGATACGAATATAATTAAAACTATAAGAATTCCTTAAATTTTTTCTATTCTAGAGAATATATAAGACATTTTATTTATGCCTGTTAAATGAGATTTGACGTTGAGATTTAGACTTAAATCTTTTTTTATCATAATCACTCAACGCATTGTGTTTTGTTTTCCTGTTATCTACCCTTTTCCTCCAATTAAGGAAAGATTTTTCCTTTAAATTATTTCTCATAATTGATATAATTTCTTTTTCAGATATTTCAAATTGGGATTTTATTGCATCAAAAGGTGTTCTGTCTTCCCAACACATCTGAATTATTCTATCAATATCTCTATCACTGAAATTTTTCATAATATAAAAATATGATTAATAACAATTTAAAAGACCATAATATAGTTCTAACCCAATTATAATTTATGAGCCTATTAATTTCTTTTTTATTAAAAGCTCTAGAAATTTTATTATGGGACGGTATCATTATAAAAAATGTCGTCAACCATATTACTAAAAGTAAAATTAGACTTTTAATAATTAAAAAATCTTTAGAGAAATAAGCTATTAATAAAAGAGTTAACAAATCAATTAACATCACAGGTGCAACAATAAATGATATATTATTAACATATTTTTGATGGTATTCCGAGAATTTATCTTTATCAATATGCAAAAAAGTGGGATAAGTAATAAACTGAGTCATGAATACCAATGAAACAAGATAAGAATTACAGACTATTTGAATAAAATATAAAGTATCTATTTCCACGAGTAAAGAATAAAGATTAGCAGATAAATAAATAGATATAACCTATACTGTTTTCTGATTCTCAGATATTCTTTATTATCTGGGTAAATATTTGAGAAGAGTGCATTAATTTCTTTTTTAAATAAAGGCTTAATATTAATTTTCCAATCATCGGTTTTATAAACTATTTTTCTAAATTTACTCCTAAAAAAAGTGCTTGGTATACCCCAAATTAATAGAAGTATGAAAAAAAAATTTTTATCGAACATAAGTGTATCTACATCATTTATAGTTATAGTACTGTTTTTTGTTTTATTAAGTTGTAATTCTTCAAAAAAAGAGGAAGAAGAATGTGTCTATAAAAATATTAGAAACTGTGAAAAATTCATTTCAGAAATAATATATAAGAAAGGAAGTGTTATGCCTCCTGATGGTATCATACCTAAAGAAAATTGGACTTATTTTCTCACTTATTTTGATAGTAATACAAATAAAATAGCTGAAAAATTCATCAAAATGGATTGTAACTGTGAATTAATTTATTTTGGTGATGAGGATCCAACAATCAAAAATTCTTTAAATTAAACATATACACTTTTCCTCCGTTATAGGAAATATGTTTGGTCTATTTAAATCTAAAAAAGAAAAACTTATTGATAAATACAATAAGTTATTAAAAGAGTCTTATAACCTATCTAACGTAAGTAGAAAAGAAAGTGATGCTAAGTTAGCAGAGGCAAATAAAATCCTAGCTGAAATCGAAAACATTGATTAAATGGGTACTTTCGCACCTAATTTGACCCCTAAAGAGGTCATTCAACTCGGTTCATTTGGTGGCATATACTTTTATGATGAAGAAGGATCAATTGATATTGATTATAAAGAATTTCCATCAGATTGGTTTGAAGGACTAGACGATTCACAATTCAGATCAAAAAAGTATAATAGAAAAATCAATTATTTTAAAATAAAATCCGGTCTTTCACAAGAGGAGTGGGAAGAGAAAGGTTGGATTAATTCTCAGGATCCTAGAGGATGGTTCCAGTGGTATTGTAGATACTTTCTTGGCAGGAGAACTGATGACGATGAAAGGCAGATTCAGAGATGGAATAATTTTTGTGGTGAGAAAGGAAGATGGAGAAACTACATATACACTAAGATTTATAATAAAGGAACTACAATTAATGATTTATCATTCTCACTTGCAGTAAGACAATCGCTTTTACATTGGGGATATATGATAAATGAAGAAGACTTTAGTATGTGGAAGTTAAAAAATAGAATTTAAAAGCTATACTTTAATTGTAAATAGTACCCTTTTAATAAATTCTTAAAATCTCCAAAATTATCTAAAAAGAAAAACTGACTGATAATTCCTGCGTCCAACCTTGAGTTTATGTCATAGGATAAAGTCGGAGAGATATATAGAAGCTTTATTCCCTGTCCATATAATATATTTAATGATGAATTTAGTGGTGGAGTAATAAGCTTTGATATCTGAAGAAGGTATGAATGTTTTGATGGCATTAAATTTTTTGGAGATAAAACATTAGCATTTATATTTATTAAACTCAAAAAATTTGATTCATTTTGGCCATTTGAATTATATAGATAAGAACCTAGAAAATAA
>JAYNOQ010000033.1:13793-16891 GCA_038113315.1 Flammeovirgaceae bacterium
AAAATTTGATTCATTTTGGCCATTTGAATTATATAGATAAGAACCTAGAAAATAAAAACCATTTTTTGTTGAATAGTCAACAGAAGTAGAAAAACTAAGAGAGTTTCTAATATTTTCTTTATCAACAAAATATGATAATTCGCCTTTAAAACCAGCATTTTTAATATTACCAGCCCAACCACCACCAATTACAATATCTTCAAAATAATTAGCAGCTAATATTTGAAAATCATAGCCAAAAGAGTTTAGCTTATAAAGACCAGCAAGAGAATAACCTTTTCTTTCACTTGGTAAATAAACTAACTCAAAGCTTGAGAGATTATCTCCAGTATATATAAATCTTATAACATCAGATCCTGGCCTTTCTATATAATCAAAATCAATAAAGTTATAAGCATTAAATAAATCATTATTATTCCAAATTGTATTAACTCCCCAATTTACTCTTTGTCTTCCTACACTAATTTCTATTTTATCTTTTTGATACTTTAACCAAAATCTATCAATCATAGAATGTAAAACAAATTTCTCTTCTCTAAATATATTATATGACATATCTATGAGACCTTCATCTGTCTGAATCGTAGGTATATCCCCCAAAAAAACTCTATTTCTTATTTCTAGACCTAAAGATAAGTTATTGCCAAAGTAGCCTCGCATATTAACTCTATTGTGGATCAAGTGATTGTTTTCTGATTCAAAAAAACTATAATCCATATATGCTGGCAAATACTTTACATATCCATTTAAGCTAAAAGTTGGCTTTAAATTTTGAGATAATCCGTTAAATGATAGCGGAATTAGTAAGAGAATAAATAAAAATTTATTTTTTAATATCATTAACAATCTTTCCATCTTCCAAAGTTACTACTCGTCTAGCTCTATCGATGACTCTCTGGTCATGTGTCGAAAAAATGAATGTGATTTTTTCAGTTTCATTTAATTTATTCATGATATCTAATAGATTTGAAGTTGAGGAGGTATCAAGGTTAGCAGTTGGTTCGTCTGCTAAAATAAATTTTGGTTTAGAAGCAAGAGCTCTAGCTACTGCTACTCTCTGTTGTTGACCTCCGGAAAGTTGAGAAGGCCTCCTATTTCTCATCTCGTAAAGACCAACTTGGTTTAATAACTCATCTGTTCTTGACTTTCTAATTTTTTCATCTGCCCCTTGAAGAAGCATTATCATCTCTATATTTTCTTTAGCAGATAGAACTGGTATTAGATTATATGCTTGAAAAACAAAACCTATATTATTGAGCCTATACTTAATTATTTCAGTTCCAGAAAGCTTGGTGATATTTTCGTCTGAAATTATAACATCTCCAGATGAAGGTGTATCTAGCCCACCAACACAATTCAAAAAAGTAGTCTTCCCAGATCCTGATGGTCCAACTACAGCAGTAAACTCTCCCTCAGCAAATACTGTACTCACATCATTGACTGCTTTTACCTCAAACTTCCCTGGATTATAAATTTTTATAAGCTTTTTAGTCTCTATCATGATTCAAATTTAAATAGTTTTAGTTGCTTCAACTGGATTAATTTTTAATGCTCTTATAGATGGGAATATTGAAGAAAAAATAGAAATAACAAATACCATTAAAGACACATAAAAGTATTCCTCATTCGGAACTTTAAAATATAATCTTGTACCTACACCAAAATTTTCAAGTCCTGCTTCCACTACACTAAGGTCAATACCTACAACTGAGTAGTACTCTACTATTAAGTAAGAAGTTATTAATCCGAAAGGAAGAGCTATTAAAGATAAAAATATTGTCTCAAATGAAATCATCATAAAAATTTTATACCTATTCATTCCTATAGACATTAACATTCCAATCTCTTTTCTTCTCTCAAGTATTGCCATCAGCATAGTATTTATGACACCAAATGATAGTCCAGACAATATAATCATCATAAAAATGTATAGAACTGCACTTAACATCTCGTTAGCGTATGCAAGTTCTTTTGATATATCATCCCAACCCTCAACAATATTATCCGAACTTATAGGAATTAGATCTTTTTTAACTTCACCTCTTAGTTCAATATCACTCAAAAGAATCGGCATTTCATGGTATCCATTAAATCCAGGTAAATTTTTAGTGATACTCTTATTTTTTACAAAAACATTCATTTCATCATATCTTGAATTTCCTGATCTAAAAATTCCTTCGACTCTGTAGAGGAGAGACGTCAACTCATAATTTTCATCCTGAAATGTAATAACAACTTTAGATTTCAATTTAAGATTTAACTTATCAGCTAATTTTTTACCTACTAAAATTGTATTATCTCTCTTTGACCTAAAATATTCACCATCAATAATTTTTTCATATGTATTTGTCACTTTTATCTCTTCATCTGGGTCTATACCCTTAACCTGAATACCATACGATCCATTTGAATTTGAAAGCATGCCATTTAAAACTATTCTTTTAGAGTAAGAGATAACTCTTTCATCCTCATTAATAGCTTTCTCTATAACATCAAGATTGTTTATCGTGTGTTTAATATTATAATCTTCTGAAAATAAATTATTATGAATCTGAATGTGCGAGAGATATGTATCGACTGCATTATTCATTCTCTCCTCATTGAGTCCATAGCTCATTGCTATTATTATTATCCCACCAAGTAAACCAAATACAATTGAGATAATAACAACTAAACTTCTTAATTTGTTCCTCCAAATATTCCTCCAAGATATCTTTATTAAAGTCAATAAATTCATACTTTCATTGATTTTACAGGGTTAAGTTTAGATATTTTGATTGCAGGATAAATTGATATCAACAACGAAAAAATAAATATTATTAAAGAATGAGATAGAGGAATATCCCAAGAAATTGACATTGGAGCAATCGGTGAAAATCCCATTTCCTCAATCATCTGATCAGCGCCATCTCCCATTAAGATAGCCATATCAATTGGGTTAATATTATAGTAGATACAAATTGGATAGGTAAC
This sequence comes from Flammeovirgaceae bacterium, assembly GCA_038113315.1. Lineage (GTDB taxonomy): Bacteria > Bacteroidota > Bacteroidia > Cytophagales > MED-G16 > MED-G16. The sequence goes on from JAYNOQ010000033.1 coordinate 16,767, forward strand.
CATAACTGCAAGGACAACACCTGCCATTGATAAAACAATTGTTTCAACAAGAATTATTCCAAACAATCTAATTCTACTCATTCCTATCGAAATCAGTACCCCAAATTCATATTTTCTCTCCTCAG
>JAYNOQ010000034.1:0-16786 GCA_038113315.1 Flammeovirgaceae bacterium
TCTTTGATAAAATATTAGTCTAGAAATTTAATTTTAAAGAAAAGTTTAAAGTTCTTCCCCAACTAGGAAAACCCTCTTCCAAAGTAGGGACAGCTCCACTACTTTCAATTCCTCTTGCCCAATAAATTTTATCTAATATATTATAACCTTGAACTTGCGCATAAGCTCCAATGTTACCTATATTAAATTTAGCACCAATCCTTAGGTCAAGCACACCATAATTATCAAGTTGAAATGGCTGTCTATTTGCAGAAGACTGTTCATCTCTTGAAGTAACATCATAATCAGAATAAAGTTTAGCATTATATAAATATTGACCACCAATATCTAAGGTACTATTTATTTGATATCTTCCAGTAAATCCTATTTGACTTTGCGGATGATTACCTACGTACAAGTTATTAGAATAAATATTTATTGTTTCAATTGTTTGCTCACCATCTCCTCTAATTTCACCAACAACGTCATTAGCCCATCTATATTCACCTAAAGAAAGAATACCTCCAACATCAAGTCTTGGAACTAACCTTGTATTCCACTCTAGCTCAATACCCTTGTGTAAAGCATTTTGATTTCTAATTGCTGATCTAGTTGCAACTCCATTAATGGTAACTCTAGGAGATAGTAAACCCTTATCAATCCATTTTGTCATGTAACCATTAATTTTAGCAGCAAATTTCTGAGATTTAAAACCATACCCTAATTCAATAGATCTAGCTTTTTCATTCTCTAATGGATCTACTACAACATTCTGATAATTTGTAAAAACAAAATTAAAGAAAGGAGCTCTTGAGAATGATCCTGCATTTATGTATAGATTACTTTGATCAGAAATATTAAAATTGAATCCAGCCTTTACATTATGACCAGTTATATTAACTTTCTCTGATGTAGGGTCTTGTCCACCATTCTCAACTCCAGCATAGTTCATTCTATCAACTCTAACATACTGAGTTCTTGAAACAGATCCACCAACAAAAGCTGATACCCTATCATCACTATCACTATACTCTAGCTGTCCATGAAGTCCGGCATATCTATGTATACCATCATTATCGTATGCAATTCTCTGATTAACTGGCGTTTTAGTAAAAAATAAAGATGTAGAGTTCTCATTTACATATTTTAAATGGTCTCTCATCCCACCGTCACCATATGAAGACTTCTCAGAGTTTCTGCTATAGTCCACAGTGTATTTATATTCTTCAACCCAGTGATCTCCACCTAATAAATCTCTCACTTCTCTAAAGTGCTCTCCAGTATAAGTTCTTGCATCTAAACCTACAGTTAAAGATAGATTATCATTAAAGTCATGATTAAGATTTGTTAAAACTCCATACCATCTGTGGTTGTTTACAGAGTTTCTCAAAATAGTTGAGGAACCCTTATTAGTATTCAAACCATATTTTGCAGAGCCTCCGTTATTTGCTATGTTATTTGCAACTATAGCATCCCAGTTTATTAAACCATCTTCCGTTCTATCAGTATTACCATAATATCTACTAGTACTACCTAATGGTCCTGAACCTCCTCCTTTACCATATGAGGCATAAACAGAAGTATTTAATGAAGTGTTTTCATTAATATTATAGTAATGATTTAATACTATGTGAGGTTTATGATAATAATTATTTCTACCACTGAACACTTCACCATTATAATATCCCCAATCTCTATTATACTTATGTCCATACTTTTCAACTTCATCAGGAGTTAAGTACTGATCTCTCTGACCATGTTTCTGTGGAGCTCCAATAGCAGTTAAGACTAGAGAGTTATTTTTATTAAATTCCTTAGTTACAGACATAAAATAGGTATTTGCATGGACATATCCACCATCAACATAACCTTCTCCATCAGTTCTTGAGTAAAGAAGAGAGATAGCCCAGTCATTATTCATTCTACCTGTATTGTATGAAATAGTTTCTTTAAATTGACCATAATCAGACACTTGTTGTAAATAAGAGCCACCTTTTTTAGAATCAATAGATTTTGTTATGATATTAATAGTTCCACCAATTGATCCAATAGCTAATTTAGAAGCACCAAGACCTCTAACAACCTGCATTGCTGAAGTTACATCTCCAAGCCCATTCCAGTTAGACCAGTAAACTCTACCATTTTCCATATCATTAACTGGAACACCGTTTATCATAACAGTGATATTTTCTTGAGCAAATCCTCTTATATATACTCTAGAGTCACCAACTCCTCCACCTTCTTTAGTAGTATATACACCAGGGATCATCTTTAATAATTCAGGAACTTCTTGAGTTCCAGCATACTCCTCAACATATCTAGTTGATACATTAGTAAAAGTTGTTGGAGTTTTTCTATCAATTCCATAATCAGCTGTAACTCTAACCTCATCAAGAGATACATTTAATGAAATCATTTTTATAGTTCCAAGCTCACCTGAATTTGAAAGTTCAATATCCTCATAACCAATATACGAAACCATAACGGTCGTGTTAGCAGCTGATGAAGCACTAAATGAAAAAGATCCATCCAAACCTGTGAATGTACCTTCAGTAGTTCCCTTTATTGAAACGTTTGCACCAATCAATGGTTCATTAGTTGTTGCGTCTACAACAACACCAGAAACTCGAGATTGTGAATATGAAGCGAATGAAAAAAGAGAAACTACAAAAAATTGCAATAATATTTTGTAATAGTTTTTCATATTTTAAGTAAAAGTTATAAATAGTAGAGATAAATTTATTTAATAAAAATTAAGTATAATTAACCTCTATGTTATGTAATTTTAACGTGATTATATATCACATAGTTTTTACACCACGAAATTAATCAATTTTTATGTAATTTTGAATATGTCAGTAAAGCAATTTAAAAACGATAAAAATTATATTTTAAAAAGAATTCAATCAGATACAAAAGAGAAACTTTTAAAAAAATTAATTAAAAGATCTTCAGTATTATATAATAATAAAACAAATTCTTTAGGACTAGTAGATAAAACAAGTAATAGACTAAATAAAATCAGAGAGTATAATCTTAAATCATTATACTTTTTTTATAATAAATTATCTGCTATTTATAGATATAACTATGGTGAAGTACAGCTTAGCTTTTTATGGGATGGAAGCTCGCATGAAGAATATTACAGAAATAGGTGGATATCTTTTTTTGTAAAAGAAACTGATAGAATGTCACAAAATTTATCTTTTCTAAAATCTGTTTTATATCTGACAATTTTCTCAAAGGATATTAATGAAAAATCTGAAGTTCAGTATAAACTGTCTACATATCTAAGAAAAGATTTTAATATTCAAGTCTTTAAACGAAAAGGCATCGTTCTTCATTCAAAATAATTACACTTGAAAAAATATTTACTAATATTCTTTTGCTTAATTGTTAATTATTCTTTTTCACAAGAAAATAAAATACTTGAAAATTTAATAATGCAAAAAAAATATTTAGAAGCTGACTCTATTTTAAAAGAAAAAATTAAAAATAGTGATAAAGTTTCTTCAGACCTCACATTTCTATTTGGAAAAAATTCATTCTTTATAAATAAATATAAACAATCCATAAACTGGTTAAATAAATATCTAGAATTAAAAGGTCAAGCTGGAAAATATTCTGATGAAACAATAAAATTTTTAGAGCTTTCTAACACCAAATTATTAATTGAAACTGAAAAAGATATTGAAAATGTTTATATACAACTTTTTTCATATAATTATATCAATTGTACAAATGACAGAAAAATATGTCCAATATGTGGGGGTAGCTCAGTTATGATAATTGAAAATGAAGTATCAAAAGTTTATAAGACATGTCCTTTTAGTGACAACAAGGGATTCTTAACATGTGATGAGTATAATTTATTTCTTAGAGGAGAACTAAAACCTAAATCAAACTAGATTTTGCATAATTATTCCACATATATAGGCTGCATAGGTTCCAACAGCATAACCTAAAACTGCTAGAAGAACTCCAACTGCAGCTAAAGATGGATGAAAAGCAGCTGCCACAACTGGAGCAGAAGCAGCTCCTCCAACATTTGCTTGACTACCTACAGCAACAAAAAAGAATGGAGCTCTAATCAATTTTGCGACTATAATTAATAGCGTAACATGAAAACCGATCCAAATAAAACCAAGAAGAAATAAACCTGGATTTTGAAAAATTGCAAGTAAATCCATCTTGAGTCCTATAGTTAATACTAGAATATATATAAATATACTTCCCATTTTAGATGATCCTGCTCCTTCAAGTTTCCTTAACCTCGTAAAAGATAAAGCAACTCCAATTGAGGTTGAAAAAATAACTAACCAGAAAAAATTAGAAGTCAAACTATACTTTTCCAGATAAGAAAAATTCACTGAAATAAAATTAGAAATTACATCTGATAATAGATGCGATAATCCAGTAACCCCAAAACCAATTGATAAAATAAATATTAAATCCCTTAGCTCTGGAATTCTGGTTATGCTTTGGTTATAACTTTCAATTCTCTTTTTAATATCTTCAATAGCAGAACTATTTGCATTTAGCTTTTGATCAATTTTTTTACTTTTATTGACACCAATTAATAAAAATGCAAGTAAGACATTTGCACAAATTATATCAACAGCCACCATTTTTGAAAATAAATTTGACTCCACATTAAATACCTCCATCATCGCAGCTTGATTAGCTCCCCCACCAATCCAGCTACCTGCTATAGTGGTCATACCTCTTCCTAACTCATTAATATCAAAATTGATAATATCAGGAAAAAAATTGATAATTATCAACAAAGCAAACGGACCACCTAATAAAATACCAATAGTACCTGTTAGAAACATAATTATAGCTTTTGGACCTAATTTTAAAATTTCTTTCAAATCAACACTAAGAGTTAATAAAACTAAAGAGCATGGGAGAAGATATCTTGATGCTACAAAATATAAATTTGAATTGCTAGAATCAATAATACCTGTCGAATTAAAAAAAGAAGGAAAAAAGTAGCACACAAGAATAACTGGAAAAACTGTGTAGAAGCTTTTCCAAAACTTAGAGTTTAGGTTTGATGTATAGAAAACTATTCCAAGAATAGTAATTAAAATTCCAAAAATTACTGCATCATTTGTTATCATTCCTTTTAATATAATGACATTAATAACTATTTTTATATTGAACTAATATAGTTATTAAATAAATATTTCTTAATTCCATTCTAGAAAGAATGGTTTTTTTTATTATGAAATTAAACAAATTTAGCAGGAAGATTACACAGGATGAGTCACTACCAGCAGCTCAAGCCATGTTATATGGAATTGGCTTAAAAGATGATGATTTCAAAAAAGCTCAAATAGGAATTGCAAGTACCGGTTTTGAAGGAAATCCATGTAATATGCATCTTAACGATCTAGCGCTTCAAATTAAGAAAAGTATATCTGATGAAGATTTAGTTGGATTAATATTTAATACAATAGGTGTTAGTGATGGAATTACGAATGGTACAAAGGGGATGACATATTCATTAATTTCCAGAGAAATTATTGCTGATTCGATAGAAACTATTGTAAATGCTCAATTTTATGATGGGCTGATATCAGTAGTTGGGTGTGATAAAAATATGCCTGGCGCAATGATGGCAATAGGTAGATTAAATAGACCATCAATATTAGTGTATGGAGGAACAATTAAATCAGGAAAATACAAAGATCAAAGTTTAAATATTGTTTCAGCTTTTGAAGCATATGGTCAAAAAATAAAAGGTAAAATATCAGAAGAAGAATATAAAGGCATAATTAAAAATAGTATTCCTGGACCTGGAGCATGTGGTGGTATGTATACTGCTAATACAATGTCTTCTGCTATTGAAGCTCTTGGAATGAGTTTACCATTTAGCTCATCTAATCCAGCTGAAAGCAATAATAAATTAATAGAAACAAAGACCATTGGTAAATCAATTTATAACCTACTTAAAGAAGATATAAGACCTAAAGATATCATGACAAGGAAAGCTTTTGAGAATGCATTATCAATAATAATGGTTTTAGGAGGATCCACTAATGCAGTCCTCCATATTATAGCTATGGCTAACTCCGTTGGGGTTGATGTTAGCTTAGATGATTTTCAAAATTTCAGCGTCAAGACTCCATTTATTGCTAATTTAAAACCAAGTGGTGATTTTCTGATGGAAGATTTGCATAATATGGGTGGGACTCCTGCACTCATGAAATATATGCTTGAGAATGGATACCTACACGGAGAGTGCCTAACAGTTACAGGTAAAACTCTTGAAGAAAATCTCAAAGGTGTTAAAAATTCAATTGACCCTAATATTATTAAAACCTTTGAAAAACCAATTAAAAATAGTGGTCATATACAAGTTTTATATGGAAATATAGCACCAGAAGGTGCAGTAGCAAAAATAACAGGGAAAGAAGGCGAAATTTTTGAGGGGCTAGCTAAAGTTTATGAAAATGAGTTTGAAGCTATAAAAGGTATTGAAAATGAGGTTCAGAAAGGAGATGTAATAGTTATCAAAAACTCAGGACCAAAAGGAGGTCCAGGAATGCCAGAGATGTTAAAACCAACAAGTGCTGTGATTGGAGCAGGTCTTGGCAAAGACGTAGCTTTAATTACAGATGGAAGATTTTCCGGAGGATCTCATGGATTCGTTGTAGGGCATATAACGCCAGAATCTTATGATGGGGGACCTATCTGTATTATAAGAAATAATGATAAAATTATTATTGATGCAAAAAATAATAAAATAGATCTTAAAATTGATAAAAAAGAGTTTGATAAAAGGATAAATTCCTTAAAATTACAATCTAATAATAAATATAAAGGAGTAGTTAAAAAATATATCAATTCAGTTTCATCAGCTTCAAAAGGTTGTATCACAGATTAAATTATGAAAAAAATATTAGGATCAGAGGCTCTTATTAAATCCTTAATTGAAGAAGGCGTAGATACTATATTTGGATATCCTGGAGGAGCTATCATGCCTATTTACGATTCTCTTTATTCATATCAAGATAAAATAAATCACATACTCACTAGACATGAGCAAGGTGCTATTCATGCTGCTCAAGGATACTCAAGAGTTTCTGGAAAGGTTGGAGTCTGTTTTGCAACCTCAGGACCAGGCGCAACAAATCTTATTACAGGAATAGCAGATGCTCAGATAGACTCTACTCCATTGGTTTGTATTACTGGTCAGGTACCATCTCAGCTTCTTGGCACTGATGCATTTCAAGAATCAGATGTTATTGGCATCTCAATGCCAGTCACTAAATGGAATTATCAAATAACCAGTTCTGAGGAGATAGATGAAATTATATCAAAAGCATTTTATATAGCAAGATCAGGAAGACCAGGACCTGTTTTAATTGATATTACCAAAGACGCACAATTTTCAGAAGTTGATTTTAAGTATAAAAAATGTGAGAGAATAAGGAGCTACCATCCCTACCCTATAATTAATGATAAAAAAGTTAAAAAAGCATCAAAATTGATTAATGAAGCTAAAAAACCATTAATTTTAGTTGGTCAAGGAGTCTTACTATCAAATGCTGAAAATGAATTAATTAAGTTTTCAGAAATTACAGGAATTCCATTAGCATCTACATTACTTGGATTATCTGCAGTTAGCTGTAATCATAAAAACTATGTTGGATATTTAGGAATGCATGGAAATTATGGTCCAAACGTAAAGACTAATGAAGCAGATTTAATTATCGCTATTGGAATGAGGTTTGATGATAGAGTTACTGGAGATACATCAAAATATGCAGTAAATGCCAAAATTATTCACATAGAAATAGATCCTTCTGAGATTGATAAAATTATAAAAACTGATGTAGCAATTAATGCGGATGCTAAAGAAGCTTTAATCTGTCTAAATAAAATCGTCCAAAAAAATAGTCATGAAGAATGGATTAGTGAATTTAGAGAATGTGACAAGCTAGAATTTGATAAAATAATTAATAAAGAAATAAATGGATCTTATGATAAATTATCAATGGCAGAGGTAATTCATAAAATTTCCGAATTTACTCAAGGAAAATCAATTATCGTGACAGATGTAGGGCAACATCAAATGGTAGCTTCAAGATATTATAAATTTACAGAACCTAACAGTAATATTACTTCTGGTGGACTTGGAACAATGGGTTTTGCTCTCCCTGCAGCAATGGGATCTAAAATTGGTAATCCAAATAGAGAGGTTATCGCAGTTATTGGTGACGGAGGAATTCAGATGACTATTCAAGAACTTGCAACAATATCACAATATAGTATTGGAATAAAAATCTTAATACTAAATAATAATTTTCTTGGTATGGTAAGACAATGGCAAGAGCTTTTCTTTGATAATAGATATTCATTCACAGAAATGAAAAACCCTAATTTTAATAAAATTACTGATGGGTATAGAATTAAAAATAAAAAATTAGAGAAGAGAGAAGATTTAGATAAAGTTATTAAAGAATTTATAGAATTTGATGGACCATATTTATTAAATGTAATTGTAGAAAGAGAAGAAAATGTATTTCCTATGGTTCCATCAGGAGAATCTGTTTCAAATATTAGATTAGAATGAAAAAAAAAGGAATATATCAACTCAAAGAGTCTGAGAATAAAATCAAGGAGTACACATTATCTGTACTTACAGAAGATAAAGCTGGTTTACTAAACCATATCACTATTATTTTTAATAGGAGAAAAATGAATATAAATAGTTTAAATGTATCAACCACTGAGGTTAAGGGAGTTAGTAGGTTTACAATAGTAGTTGAATCAAGTAAAGAAAAAATTATAAAAATTGTTAATCATATAAATAAACTTATTGATGTGTTAGCAGCATTTCTTTATGAGGAAGATGAAATATACTATCAAGAAATAGCTTTGTATAAATTATCTACTAAAATTTTTTTAAAAGGCGATCTTGTTGAAAAAATTATTATTAGAAAATATGGGGCAAAAATTTTAAAAATAGAAAAAGACCATATTATTATTCAAAAAACAGGAACAAAAGTAGGAACTCAAAAACTCTATGATGAACTTAAAAAATTTGGTGAAATTTTGGAATTTGCTAGGTCAGGGAGAGTAGCACTTTCAAAAAAGAAAAGAAAGACAGTAAACTTTATTAAAAATCTAGAAAAAACTAAATCAAATAAATTAAACATTTAAATTAAAAATTATGGCGAAAATAAATTTTGGAGGTACCATTGAAGAAGTAGTAACTCGTGAAGAATTTCCATTAAGTAAAGCTTTAGAATACTTAAAAGATGAAACAATAGCTATTATAGGGTATGGTGTACAAGGACCAGGTCAGTCCTTAAATTTAAAAGATAATGGTTTCAATGTAATAGTTGGACAGAGAAAAAACTCAAAATCATGGGATAAAGCTATCTCTGACGGATGGGTAGAGGGTAAAGATCTTTTTGAAATTGAAGAGGCTTGTGATAAAGGGACTATAATCCAATACTTATTGTCTGACGCAGGTCAAATTGAGATGTGGGACACAGTTAAAAAATATCTCACAAAAGGTAAAGCACTTTATTTTTCTCATGGGTTTGGGATAACTTATAAAGATCAAACAAATATTATTCCACCAGAAGATGTTGATGTAATTTTAGTTGCTCCAAAGGGTTCAGGAACTAGCTTAAGGAGGTTATTTGTTCAAGGGAACGGATTAAATTCAAGTTTTGCTATTCATCAAGATTTTACAGGAAATGCAAGAGATAGGGTCATTGCTTTAGGTATTGGAGTAGGATCTGGCTATCTTTTTGAGACCACTTTCAAGAAAGAAGTTTATAGTGATTTAACTGGTGAGAGAGGTACTCTTATGGGTGCAATACAAGGTTTATTTGCTGCTCAATACTCTATTCTTAGGAAAAAGGGACATTCTCCTTCAGAAGCTTTCAATGAGACAGTCGAGGAAGCAACTCAATCTTTATATCCACTTGTTGCTGAAAATGGTATGGATTGGATGTATGCAAATTGTTCTACAACAGCTCAGAGAGGAGCGCTAGATTGGTGGAAGAAATTTAGAGATGCAGTATATCCCGTATTCGAAGATTTATACAATTCCGTAGAGTCCGGAGAAGAAGCTAGAATTACAATAAAAGCAAATAAAAAAAGTAATTATAGAGAAGGGCTAGATAAAGAATTAGCAGAACTTAAAGATTCAGAGCTTTGGAAGACCGGTTCAGAAGTTAGAAAGCTTAGACCATAATCTAAATTATGATAGATGAAAATCTGAGGTTAGATAATTACGATTACATATTAAATAAAAAAAGTATCGCAAATTATCCATGCGAAAAAAGAGATGAATCAAAACTTCTAGTTTATAAAAATCGAAAAATTAACTCGGTTAAATTTTTAGAAATAGTAAATCATATTCCCAATAAATCAACTATTATTTTAAATGATTCAAGGGTAATCAATAGTAGATTCTTTTTTTCAAATTCAAATAAAAAAATTATAGAAATATTAGTAACTAACGTTATAGATATAAGAAAAGAAAAGAAAATTGTAGAGGCGGAAGGTTTAATAGGCAATAGTAAAAAGTGGAAGGAGGATGAAATATTAATTACAAAAAAAAAGTCAATTAAATTAGAGGTTCAGAAAAAAAATGAAAGAATATTTTTTAGTTGGAATACAAAAAATAGTTGGGAAGAAATTTTAAACATATTCGGCTCAATTCCGCTTCCACCTTATATTAAAAGAGAGGTAGAAGATAGTGATTATGTTAATTACCAAACAGTATATTCAAAAGTAAATGGATCAATAGCATCCCCAACAGCTGGATTGCATTTTTCTAAGAAGCTTATCAATAATTTAAATAAAAGTCATACGATTGATGCAATAACTCTTCATGTAGGAATTGGAACATTTAAGCCAATAAACTCTGAAAAAGTAAAAGATCATAAGATGCATTCTGAGAATATAACTGTTTCAAAAAATAATATTTCTAATATAATAAAATCAAAAAATGTTGTTGCTGTGGGGACCACTAGCTTGAGAACACTAGAATCAATTTATTATTTGAGTTTAAAAATTTTAAATAATGAGAATTTAAGTTTAATAGAACAAGATATTTATTTAAATCATAGAACTAATATAAGCAGAGAAGAAGCCTGCGAAATAGTTCTAAATTATATGGAGAAAAAAAAAATTGATAAAATTGATTTCAAATCAAGTTTATTTATCGTTCCTGGTTATAAATTTAGATTTTGTGATCAACTTATTACAAATTTTCATTATCCTAAATCAACATTAATATTACTAGTTGCTGCTTTTATCGGAGAAGATTGGAGAAAAGTATATAATTTCGCTTTGAAAAATAATTATAGATTGTTGAGCTATGGAGATAGTTCAATTTTATACAGAAATGATAAAAATTGGTAAAGACTTAGATTTTGCTAAGGACATGTTAGATAATGGAGGTTTAGTAGCTATTCCAACTGAGACAGTATATGGTCTTGGAGGAAATGCATTAAATATAGATACGATTGATAAAATTTTTAAATTAAAAAAAAGACCTAGTAACGATCCACTAATATGTCACACTAACTCTTTATCAAAAATTAAAAGATATGTTAAACAAATACCTGATAAGGCTTATAAGCTATCTGAAAAATTTTGGCCTGGTCCCCTAACGTTAGTTTTTGAAAAAAAAGATTTAATTCCTAACAAAACGACCTCTAATCTTAATACAGTTGCTTTCCGAATCCCAGATAAAGAAATAACTCTTAAATTGTTAAGCAGTTTAGATTACCCCTTATCTGCACCTAGTGCTAATAAATTTGGATATATTTCTCCAACAACAACAGATCATGTATATAAAAATTTTGATGATGGAATAGATTATATATTAGATGGAGGAAGATGTGAGTTAGGTATTGAATCAACAATAATTGGGTTTGAAAATAATAAAACTATAGTCTATAGATTAGGAAGTTTAATAACTGAAGATATTGAAAAGTGTGTTGGAGAAATAGCATTATACTCAAAAAAAGAAAATTTTCCAGGTTCATTCAAAAGCCATTACTCGCCACAAAAAAAACTATATTTAGGTGATATAGAGATATTAGCTAATAAATATCAAAATAAAAGAATAGGAATTCTATGCTTTGATCGGTATTATGATTTTGTAAATGAGGAAAATCAAATAATTCTTTCAAAAAAATCTTCACTTATTGAGGCTAGTAAAAATTTGTATTCTTCTCTATATAAGTTAGATAATATGAAAAATATAGATATTATTTTAACAACTTTTGTTGAAGATACATTGATTGGAAAAACAATAAATAATAGATTATTAAAATCTGCAGAAAACGATGAAAAATATTAAAAAAATAAATGATTTAAATTTTAAAGGAAAAGTCGCAATTGTAAGAGTGGATTTCAATGTTCCTCTTGATAAAAAATTTAATATCACAGATACTACAAGAATAGATTTGGGTATCAACTCAATAAAACATATTCTAGATAATGGAGGTAAATGTATAGTAATGAGTCATTTGGGAAGGCCAAAAGGAAATGGATACCAAGAAGAATTTTCATTGAAAAATATATTAAAATACTTGTCTGATAAATTAAATAAGGAAATCTGTTTAGTTGATAAATATTTTAAGGATGATTTTAATATTCAAGATTATTTTATCAAAAATGATATAATATTACTAGAAAATCTAAGATTTTATTCTGAAGAAAAACAAAATGATTTAAAGTTCTCTAAAAAATTAGCTTCAATGGCTGATATATATGTTAATAATGCATTTGGAACATGTCATAGGGAACATGCATCTACTAATTCAATTATAAAATATTCGAAAAATTACTGTATTGGAAATTTAGTATATGATGAATTATCAAATATTAATAAAGTACTTTTTGATAAGAAAAAACCTTTTACTGCAATATTAGGAGGAGCTAAAGTTTCTGATAAAATTACTGTGATAGAGAAACTAATTGATTTAGTTAATAATATAGTAATTGGTGGTGCAATGGCTAATACATTTATTAAAAGCATTGGTGGAAACATTGGAAAATCTCTATATGAAGAGGATAATATAGAAGTAGCTAGATCATTACTTAAGAAAGCAGAAAAACAAAATGTTAAAATATATTTACCAGAAGATTTGATATGCTCAAAATCAATTAATGATCATAATACAAAAACATTTAACTCTTACGATATTCCAAAAGATTATTCAGGTTTTGATATAGGAAAAAATAGCATCAATACCTTTAAAGAAGTTATTCTTAACTCAAAGAAAATAATTTGGAATGGACCGATGGGTGTATTTGAAATTGATGAATTTTCAAACGGTACAATTAAAATATGTAAGTCTGTTACAGAAGCAACAAAAAAAGGTGCTTTTTCTTTGGTTGGTGGTGGTGATTCAGTTTCTGCAGTCAAAAAAAATAACCTAGAAAAAAATATTTCGTTTATATCAACTGGAGGTGGAGCACTTTTAGAATATATTTCTAATGGAACACTCCCTTCATTAAAATTATTAAATAAATAACTAAAAGGTATTTTTATATAAAATTTTATAAAAAAATTAATTTATTTTAAATTATTTATTAATAAATAACTGATTTATTAAAAATTCTTTATTTTACTTTAATATAATACCATTAATAAATATTTTTGTCGCTATGAAAAAATTAATTTTTATTATATCTGTTTTCTTAATTTCATTTAATGGATTTTCACAGAAGTTTGAATTTGATTTTCTATCTTCAAGCTTAGATGAGGAAATTTTAAAAGACCATCAATATATTAAATCACATTTTTTAGGAACAGATGTTGCGAGAAAGGTGAAGTTGTTTGATCTAGCTTACAAATGGGAGGATCCACCAACCCCTACTAGAAGTACTCCTTTAATCAAAATAGAGAAGCAACCTATTTATTTCGCAATTAGGAAAATTATTACACCAAAGTTTTATAAGAAAAAGATAAAAGAAGATTTAATTACTAAAGACCAAGCCATTGAACAGATAATTGAAATACTTGATATTGCCCTTATGATAAGATATCAAGATACTGATGAGTTTGAGAATATCCTCAGAGGCCTAGAAAATGGTGATGAAGTAATTAATGCTTTCAAAAACCAAATAGAACTCATATATTTCTAACAACCTATTTAGGAGTAAGCTTGTACATATAGGAAGTAATTATACCAAAAATTATATTTGGTAACCAAATTGCAATCAAAGGTGACAAACTACCATTTTCAGCAAATGCCCTAGACATTACAAATGAAATTATAAAGGCAAATGCAAAACTAAAGCCCAAAGCAATAAGATATCCCTTACCCTGTCTTGATTTTCTTGAAGCTATCACGACACCTAATATAACAAGAAGTATAACAGTAAAAGGCTGAGCAATCCTCATATATTTTTCAATCTTATAAAGGTTGATATCATCAGCTCCCCTAAGTTGTTGTAAGCTTATATATTCATTTAGTTCATTTATGGTAAAAGTTTCATTAAGCCTGTAATTATTATCAAAATCAGAGGGACTCACTAATAATGCTGTATCTAACTCAAATCCATTTTTAATTTCTTCGCCCCTATCCAATAGCTCTCTTTTTCTCCAAGTTTTAAGTCTCCATTTTTCTAATTCATTTTTCCATATAATTTGTCTTGCAAAAAGTTTGGACTTAAGCTTATTCTCTTCAAAGTTTTCAATAGTAATATTATAGCCAATTTCCATATTATTATCATATCTCTCTAGATATAGATAGGAATTTTCATCAACCTTAAAATGAACATTTTTATCGGAAAAAAAATAAGGACTTTTGACATACATAACCTCAAAAGCTACTCTCTCTTTATTAAGATGAGGTATAACCCATCCATTTAATAAAAAACTAATAATTGCAATTAATAGAGAACCAATAAAAAATGGTTTAATTATATTAATAAAACTTTTTCCAGATGATAAAATAGCAATAAGCTCTGTCCTTTGAGATAACTGAGCAGTAACATAAACAGTTGCAATAAAGGCAGTAATTGGTGTTACTAATGATACTACATAGGGAACAAATCCATAATAATATCCAAGAATGTCACTAGTAGATAATTTATTTTGAATGAATTTATGATTTTTTTCAGTAAAATCAATTACAACTACTACAAGTACCATTACACCTACTACAAAGAGGAAAGTTTTCAAAAACTTTGTAAGTACATATCTATTTAAAATATTCAACTATAATTTATTATTTAATCTATTTATCATACTATTTTTCCAACCTTCAAATGTACCACTAATAATCTTCTCTCGAGCCTCTTGAACTAACCACAAATAAAAATTTAAATTATGAAAACTTGCAATCTGAGACCCAAGTATTTCTTTATTTAATATTAAATGTCTTAAATATGCCTTTGAATAATCTGAACTGTAAAAATTAAGTTCTGGATCAATAGGAGAAAAATCACTTTCCCACTTTTTATTCTTAATATTAATTGTACCTTCTGAAGTAAACAACATTCCATTTCTACCATTTCTAGTTGGCATAACACAATCAAACATGTCTATTCCTAATGAAATACACTCTAATATATTTTCAGGAGTTCCAACCCCCATAAGATACCTTGGCTTATCTTTAGGTAAATAAGAAGAAACTAAATCTACATTTTCATATATTATTTCTTTTGGCTCTCCAACTGAAAGCCCCCCTATCGCATTACCATGAAGATCTTTAGCTGCAACATATTCAGCAGATTTAATTCTCAAATCTTTAAATGTCCCACCTTGTACTATTGGAAACATAAACTGTCTATGAGCATATAAATCTTTTGTTTTATTTAATTCCTTTATTGATCTGTCTAACCAATTATGTGTAAGATCAAGAGAGCTTTTAGCGTAGGAATATTCACAAGGATAAGGAAGACATTCATCAAGAACCATCATAATATCTGAGCCAATATAGTTCTGTGATTTTATTACAGATTCAGGAGTAAAAAGGTGCTTTGAACCATCAATATGAGAAGAAAAGTAGACTCCCTCAGGCTTAATCTTCACATTATCTGAAAGTGAAAAAACTTGATATCCTCCAGAATCTGTTAGAATAGGCTTATTCCAATTTATAAATTTATGCAGACCTCCAGCCTCATTAATTATATCAACACCTGGTCTCAAATAAAGATGGTAATTATTTGATAAAATAATCTGAGCATTAATTTTTTTATCTAAATCATGTTGAAAAATACCTTTAACTGAACCCAAAGTTCCAACAGGCATAAAGATAGGAGTATCAATATTTCCTCTATCTGTAAAAACTTTACCAACTCTAGCGTTTGATTTTGACGATGTATGTGTTAATTTGAAGAACATATTGACATATTCTAATTTTAACTCAATATTAAACCCATAAATGGATAAAAAAAGAAAATTTTCAAAAAAAGCTTTAAGAGATTTTGAATTAATTGATGCCGCTATAGAATTTAATGACCAAAATGCTTTTGCTGAGCTAATGGCTAATTATAAAAACTCCATTTATTTTACCATTCTTAAAATGATTAAAGACCCTGATGATGCAGAAGACCTAACTATTGAAGCATTTTCAAAAGCTTTTAATAAATTAGATAAATTCAAAAAAGACTACACATTTTCTACATGGCTATTTAGAATTGCAACAAATAATACAATAGATTTCATAAGAAAGAAAAAATTAAAGACAACAAGCTTAAATACTACGTTTAAAGATGATAGTGGCAAAAATATTGACATAGATGTTAAAGATCTTGATAAGACACCGGGTGAAGAAGCTATTCATAAACAAAAAATCTTACTTGT
>JAYNOQ010000035.1:0-15184 GCA_038113315.1 Flammeovirgaceae bacterium
TAAGGAGAGAAATTCCTGAATCATTATTTTTTACAATTAATAAAGTAAAATTCTTGATGATTCATATTGCTGGAAGAATCCCAAAATACAACCCTAAAACATTAAAATTAATTAAAGAAAATAAACCAGATATCTTGATTTGTGGACACAGCCATATACTTAAAATAGTTAGAGATGGTGTGAATGATCTATTATTTATAAACCCAGGAGCGTGCGGTAAGATAGGATTCCACAATAAGAAAACTATTATCAGATTTGATATATTAGAAAATAAAATAGATGGACTGGAAGTAATTGAACTAAGCTAAAAACTATTTTTTAGCAGGTTTTTTACCAAACTCCTTTTTAATAGCTTCAACGTCAACATTCTTAATCACTGGTTTAGAGTTAAGGCTTTTAATCACCTGTTTTGCTCTTTTAGCCTTTGAAACGTTTCTTCTTCCTTTTCTTTCTAATCTTGTTACTGCCATAATATTAATTATTGGCGCAATTTAAATAAAAAATAATGTAAATCATTTGCTAGCTTTGTAATAAATTTTAAAAACGTGAAAAAAATTACTCCGAATTTACCTAAAGGAACTAGAGACTTTGGACCAGTTGAGATGAAAAAAAGAGAATATCTTTTTAAAATTTTCAAGGATACATTTTCTCTTTATGGATTTAATGCGTTAGAAACTCCATCTATGGAAAATGTTAATGTTTTAAATGGAAAGTATGGTGAAGAAGGAGATAAACTAATTTTTAGAATTTTAGATTCAGGAGATTTTATAAAAAATGTAGAAAATATTGATTCTAAAGATTCAAATAATTTAAAAAAATATATATCAAAAAAGGGCTTAAGGTATGATCTAACAGTTCCATTTGCCAGATACGTAAGTATGAATAGAGATAAAATAACTCTACCCTTTAAAAGATATCAAATTCAAAATGTTTGGAGAGCTGATAGACCTCAAAAAGGTAGATTTAGAGAGTTTTATCAGTGCGACGTAGATTACATAGGAACTAAATCAATTCTTTGCGAAGCTGAAATAATAGATTTAGTTTATTCAATTTTTGAAAAGATAAATATTAAAGATTTTTCAATTAAACTAAATAATAGAAAGGTACTATTAGGAATAGCTGAGATTTTATCTCTTGAAAAAGAATTCAATAAAATCTGTATTATAATAGATAAGTTAGATAAAATTGGTAATGAAAAATTTAGTACTGAATTAAAAAATATAAATCTTTCTAATGATCAAATTGATAAAATTAAATCTGTTCTTTTTTTTAGCGGATCAAACAAAGAAAAAATAAGTTTTTTAAAAGATTTTCTTTCTGAATCAAGTATTGGTCTAGAAGGAATAAATGAAATTGAAAATCTAATTCAATTATCTAAAGACTTTGTATTTGATATAAGCTTAGCTAGAGGATTATCATACTATACATCCTCAATATTTGAAGTTGTTCTTGACGATAAAAATATTGGAAGTCTTTGTGGAGGCGGCAGATATGATGATTTAACTGAAATTTTTGGATATAAAGATATATCTGGAATAGGTATTTCATTTGGAATTGAAAGAATTTATCAAATAATGAATGAAAGAAATTTATTTTCTGATCAATTACTTAATAATGAAGCCGTCTTAGTTTGCTCCATGTCAGAGAAGTTCATGGGCAACTCTCTAAAGGTTTCATCATTGCTTAGAAAAAATAATATTATTACTGATCTGTATCCAGATAACCCTAAACTTAAAAAACAACTTCAATACGCAAATAATAATGGTATTTCATACGTTATTATTATAGGAGAAGATGAGGTAAACTCTAAACTGTATACTTTAAAGAATATGAAAACTGGTAGTCAAGAAAAATTAAGTATTGAAAAAATTATTTCTAAAGTATCTTCTTAGAACTTTATGATTAGACTATTTCTACTTTTTTCTTTATTCCTCTTCAATTATGGATTTACTCAAACAAGTGATTTAGGAAGATTTACAGTAAATGTTAAGAGTGGGTGCATACCATTAGAAATTGAAATAATTTCTGAAAATTTAGATTCATCTGTTAGTGTTGTTCAGTATGACTTTAATTACAATACTGCAAATAATTTATTCAACCCATCCTCTGGTAAATCATACACATATAATTCAAAAGGTAAATATGTTATTGCACAGGCTATAAATCAAGATGGAGTTGATAAAATAGATATCATTGAAATTGAATCATTTGAAAGTAAGAGCTTAGATATTAATTTAAGTAATTGCAGTAATAATTCTCTTGAAATTAATATCAACGATAACTACTATGATAATTATAAGTTATTTATTAAAGACAATTATGAAGGTGAATTAAGTAATGGACTAAATACAATAAATTATTCTATGCTACTAGATAATAATAATTCTGTTGAGGGATATATTATTGGTGTATTTGATGATAACGAAAAAAATTGCTCAAAATTTAATTTTAAAATTGTTCCCATTGAAAATTCAATAACAGGAATAATTGACTCTGTAATTCTCTCCGATGATAAATCTAAATTTGAGATAACATACAATCCAGAAAAGAGTACTAACTACGAAATTTATTTAGACGAAAATATTGACTCGACATACTTTACTCCTTCATTTCTATATTTTAATCATTCTAGCTTAGAATTCAGAAATTTAAATTTTAACAGAAGGTGCATAAAGATACTAAAGAGGTACGGATGTAATGAACAGACAATAGAAGATGAGATATGTTTGATTTACCTTAATGTTTTTGAAAATAAAAATGGAATAAATCTAGAATATAATTACAACGGAAAATTTGATTCTATTTCTGTTTTAAGAAATAATATTAAATTAAAAACAAAGAATTCAAATAAATTCCTTGATAACAGAGGAATAATTAAAAACAAAGAGTATTGCTATCAAGTAATCGGATATAATTCAGAGAAAAAATCTATCTCAAATACATTTTGTATAGTAAGTAATAACAATTTTAGTCCAATACCCATACCAAATGCATTTACACCAAACGATGATGGATTAAACGATTTCTTTAAACCGTTTCCATCTACAGTTACCGATTATAAAATGAATATTTTTAATAAGTATGGTGAAAAAGTTTTTGAATCTTTTGATATTAGTATTGGTTGGGATGGTTATTTTAAAGGTAAAATAGTTCAGGATGTTTATGTTTATGTAATTGAATTTAAACTAGACAACCAGTTGGTTAGTGTTAATGGTAAAGTTTTGTTAATTAAATAGTAAAATTATGCTAGATATGATGAAAATGATGGGCAAGTTCAAGGAAGCCCAAGAAAAAATGAAAAAAATTAAAGAAGAACTCGATACTTTAGAGGCAAGTTCAGAATCTGGTGCTGGTTTAGTAAAAGTAACTGTTAATGGAAAAAAAGAATTGATATCTATTGAAATTGATGATAGTATATTAAATGAGAAAGAAATGGTTCAAGATCTGGTTGTGGCTGCATCAAATAACGCACTTAAAGAAATAGATATTAAAATTAAAGAGCAAATGAAGGAAAAGACGGGTGACATGATGCCAAATATTCCTGGGTTCAATATTGGTAATCTATTTAAATGATTAAATCAATAAAAAAAATTGCTGTAGTTATTATTAACTATAATGGTAAAGATCTTCTAAAAAAATTTTTACCTTCAGTAGTAAAATATTCTGACAAGAAAATATCTGATATCTATATAATAGATAATAACTCAGACGATGATTCTATAGATTTTATTAAACAAAACTATTCATCAGTTAAAATAATCCAAAATGATAAAAATTATGGATACGCAAAGGGCTACAATGTAGGACTTGATAAGATCCTATCGGAGTATCTAGTTCTAATAAATAACGATGTAGAGGTAACTGAAAATTGGTTAGAACCTATGCTTCAAGGGCTAGAAAGAAATAATGAGATAGGTTCATGCCAACCAAAAATTCTATCTTATGAAAATAAAGATTCTTTTGAGTACGCTGGAGCATGTGGGGGTTATTTAGATTTTTTAAATTATCCTTTCTGTAGAGGTAGAATTTTTGATCATATAGAAAAAGATAGAGGACAATACAATAAACCTAAAGAAATATTTTGGTCTTCAGGTGCATGTATGATGATTAGAAATGAAGTCTTTAAAAAAGCTGGTGGTTTTGACGATACTTTTTTTGCTCATATGGAGGAAATCGATCTATGTTGGAGAATAAAGGGATTAAATTATTCTAATTTTTACTTTCCCGACAGCAAAGTTTATCACCTTGGAGGAGGAACTCTACAATATGAAAATCCTAAGAAAATGTATCTTAACTTCAGAAATAACTTAATTATGATACTAAAAAATGAATCTAGACTAAACCTTTTTTACAAAATACCAATGAGATTTATACTTGACTTATTCGCATCAGTATTTCTTTTGATATCAAAAAAATCTATAAATCATTTTATTTCAGTGCTTAAAGCATATTTCTTTATTTCAATAAGAATTCCATATTATTTTTTTAGAGAAAGAAATCTAGTCAAAAGAAACTTTTTTGAGGACAGAATAATTATCCCTATAAAATATTACTTACAGGGTAAAAAAAGGTACATGGATTTATAAATATTTATTACCAAAATCGATAAAAATATGTATTTTTGTCACTTAAGTTAAAGCTTAAATAAAAAAGAACTAATAATAAATTATCATGAAGAATTTTAATATTTTAAAATTAAGTCTTGTTGTTCTAGTTTTAGTTTCTGCGTGTAACCCACTTAAGAAAATGATAAAACTATCTGAACAACAACAAATAAATGTAAATCCTGATCCTATTCTTATGAAAGGTGGTAACGTTGTTTTTGATGTTGAAACAACATTACCTGTAGGAATGCTTCCTAAAGGTACAAGTTATACTCTTAACTTTGAGTATGATGGAAAAGAAGCTGGATCACTTGAATTTAAAGCTTCTGACTATCCTAATAGCAAAAGCACTGTCAGCAAAGCATCCAAAACTGTTTCATTTCCTTTTGATAACTCTATGATAGATAATCCTCAGAAATTATCAGTTACAGGTAATGCAAAAATTATTGCTACTGGAAGTAATTTAAATACTGAGTCTAGTGTTCTGGCTGACGGAGTAAATTCTACACAGAGATTTAATGAAGCTTGGAATCTTCAAACACCAAAAGCATATCCTGGATATACAGATGCTGAAGAAACTGAAGTTACAACTGTAGATTTCTATTTTAATCAAGGAAGTGCTTATTTAAGAGGATCCGAGAAAAAGAGTGATAGAGGAGAACAATTTTCTGCTTTTGTCGCTGAGAAAAATGTTACCAAAGGAGTTAATGTTACTGGTGCTCACTCTCCAGAAGGTTCTACTAAAGTTAATGAGTCATTAGCTAGTAGAAGAGCTGCGGCTATTGAGAAGTATTATAGAGCTGAGATGGATAGATATGATTATAAGGGAGAAGCTCAAGAAATTGGTTTTAATTTAATACCTGTCGTTGAGAATTGGGATGCTCTAAGAAGAGCATTAAGAGCTTCAACTTCAATGTCTCAAAGTGATAGAGCTCAAATCGCAGCTATTATTAACGGTGGTGGATCTTTCGTCGATAAAGAAAAGTCACTATCAAAATTAAGTTCATATAAAACATTAATGAGAGAAGTTTATCCTGATCTAAGAACTGCAAGAACTGAAGTAACTACTGTAATTGAGAAAAAGCCAAATAATGAGATATTAGCAATCGCACAAAATATTGTTAGTGGTGAGGCTTCTTCAGAGGCTTTAACTCATGGTGAGTTATTATTTGCTGCTAGTCTAACTCCAGACTTAAGTGAGAAAGCTGCAATTTATCAAGCAGCAGTTAAGTGGGGAGGTACATGGCAAGCTCATAACGACTTCGGATCTGTTCATATTCAACTTGCAAAAGAAGAAGAAGAAGGTTCAGAAGCTCAGTTAAAGTTATTAGAAGCTGCAAAAACTCAGTTAGACATATCTAATAATAAAAAAGAAAACATTGAAGCCTATTTAAATCTTGCCTCATTATCTGCATTAAAGTATGATTGGGGTGCTGCTAATGATTATTTATCTAAAGCTCAAAATGTTGAAAATAATAGAATGTGGATGAAAAATGTACTTCACAACTCATTGGGTGCACTTGCAATAGCTGCTGGAAATCATGAGGAAGCTATTTCTTTATTTGCAAAAGTTGATGGAAAAGGTGGAGCTCAAGCATGGGCACACTGGAGAACTTCCATTGCTAATTTAGTTTTAGGAGATCATAGTTCTGCTATGACTTCACTAAATAAATTAGAAGAATTATTTAAGGCTAACGAATGGGACTTATTTGCAAACTATTATTATGTTCTTGCAGTTTGTGGTGCTAGAGATGGTAATTCTAATGCGGTTTCTAAAAACTTAAGTACTGCTTTTTCAATGGAATCAGATATAGATCTCAAAAATAAAGCAGCTAATGACCTAGAATTTAGAAATTTCTCAGATGCTGTTAAATCTGCTATGAATTAAAAAAATTAGTTTTTTTTTTAAGATAAAGGCCTCTTTTTAGAGGCCTTTTTTTATTTTTGCACCGATGAGAGAAATTCAATTTAGAGAAGCGCTGAGAGAGGCTATGGTAGAAGAGATGAGAGCAGATAAAGATGTGTATCTTATAGGTGAGGAAGTTGCTGAATATAATGGCGCATACAAAGTTAGTTTAGGTATGCTTGATGAATTCGGGCCAGAAAGAGTAATCGACACACCGATAGCAGAAACTGGCTTTAGTGGAATTGGGGTTGGATCTGCAATGAATGGATTAAGACCAATTGTAGAATTCATGACTTTTAACTTTTCTCTAGTTGCGATAGATCAAATTATCAACGGTGCAGCAAAAATGTATCAAATGTCTGGTGGTCAATTTAATATCCCGATAGTATTTAGGGGACCAACTGGTAATGCAGGTCAGTTGGGAGCTCAACACTCTCAAAATTTTGAAAATTGGTATGCTAATACACCCGGACTCAAAGTTGTAGTTCCATCAAATCCATACGACGCAAAAGGCTTATTAAAAACTTCAATAAGAGATGATGACCCTGTAATTTTTATGGAGTCAGAGCTAATGTACGGAGATAAAGGACAAGTTCCTGAAGAAGAATATCTTATCCCTATAGGAAAATCTAAAATAGTACACGAAGGGAATGATGTAACTCTTGTGTCATTTGGGAAAATGATGAAAGTTGCTGAACAAACTTATTTAGAAGCACAAAAAGAAGGGATAAATATAGAGGTTATTGATTTAAGATCTGTAAGGCCTATAGACTACGAAAGCGTCGTAAATTCAGTTAAAAAGACAAATAGGTTAGTGATTATCGAGGAGGCGTGGCCTCTAGCATCGATTTCATCAGAAATTAGTCATCATGTTCAAAGATTCGCTTTTGATTATTTAGATGCTCCAGTTCATAGAATTACATGTGAGGACGTACCATTTCACTATGCTCCAACCTTAATAAAAGAAATTACACCTAATGTAGAAAAAGGATTAAAGGCTGTTAAAAGCGTAATGTATAGATAAATTTACTTGTCGTTTAATCCAAGAGCAGACATCATACCAGCTGGTCCTGATTTTTTCATCATCTTCATCATCTTTTTCATCTGATTAAATTGTTTTACAAGCTGATTTATTTCTTGGACACTTGTTCCACTACCTGCTGCTATTCGTTTTTTTCTTGATCCGTTAAGTATTTCAGGGTTTTTTCTCTCTTTAGGAGTCATAGAATAAATTATAGATTCAATAGGTTTAAATGACTCGTCATCAACATCTAGATCTTTAACTTTAGAAGATACTCCAGGCATCATACCTATCAAGTCTTTTAAGTTACCCATCTTCTTAATTTTCTGTATTTGAGATAAGAAATCATCAAGACCAAATGTATTCTGGAACATTTTCTTCTGAAGTTTCCTCGCTTCCTCCTCATCAAAATTTTGTTGGGCTCTTTCAACTAGACTAATTACATCTCCCATACCAAGAATTCTCTTAGCCATTCTATCTGGATGAAAAACATCAAGAGCATCCATCTTTTCACCTGTACTAATAAACTTGATCGGTTT
Organism: Flammeovirgaceae bacterium; assembly: GCA_038113315.1. Lineage (GTDB taxonomy): Bacteria > Bacteroidota > Bacteroidia > Cytophagales > MED-G16 > MED-G16. The sequence goes on from JAYNOQ010000035.1 coordinate 8,071, forward strand.
ATTTACTACTTTTCGAATTGATAGTGCTGACCCACCTCTGGAATCACCATCAAGCTTTGTTAATACTACACCATCATAATCTATTGCTTCATTAAATGTTTTAGCAGTTAGCACAGCATCTTGACCGATCATAGAGTCAACCACAAATAAAGTTTCATGAGGTTTAATTGATTTTTTTAGACCTTTTATCTCTTCCATCATTTTTTCATCGATAGCTAATCTACCTGCTGTATCTATAATTACTGACTTAAAACCGTTTGCTTTAGCATGCTTAATAGCATTTTTAGCAATATTTAATGGTGATTTAGATTTCTGGTCTGAAAAAACTTCTATTTTAAGATCTTCCCCAATGACATGAAGCTGTTCAATTGCAGCGGGTCTGTAAACATCACAAGCCACAAGCAAGGTCTTCTTGCCTTTCTCGGTTAAGTATTTTCCAAGTTTACCAGTAAATGTAGTCTTACCTGAACCTTGGAGACCAGATAGTAATATTATATTTGGGTTACCATCTAGAGATATTTCAGCTGACTCACCTCCCATGAGCTCTGTCAACTCATCGGCAACTATCTTTGTTAATAACTGACCAGGTGAAACAGAGATAAGAACATTCTGACCCATTGCCTCATCTTTTATTTTAGATGTAATTTCTTTTGCTACTTTATAGCTAACATCTGCGTCAATTAAGGCTCTTCTAATTTCTTTAATTGTAGAGGCAACATTTATCTCGGTAATTCTACCCTGCCCTTTAAGGACTTTAAAAGCTCTATCTAATTTGTTACTAAGATTTTCAAACATAACTCTACAAAAGTAATAATTAAAGCATATAATGATTAATATATTTGACGAATACTATTTATATTTCAATTGTCAATAGATTACATGAAAAACATATACAAACATATCTTGTCAATAGCAGTTTTTTTGTCTTTAACTGTTTATTTATTCAATCCTGTATTTTTTGAAAATAAAGGTATAAAACAACATGATATTGATCAATGGAAATATTCAGCTAATGAAACTATTGAATTTAGAAAGAAAAATAACGAGGAAGCTCTATGGTCAAATTCAATGTTTTCTGGGATGCCTGCATACTTAATTGATGTTAAATGGAGTAATCAAGTTGTATCATATATTCATAAAATATATAGTTTATTTTTTCCCCATCCCGTCAGCAATATTATCATATCTTTCCTCTCATTCTATATAATGTTACTATGTTTTAAGGTTAGACCAGAAATTGCTTTATTTGGTTCTATAGCTTTTACATTATCATCCTATATGATAATTGGTATATCTGCTGGTCATAACGCAAGAATTGGAACAGCAGCTCTATTGCCTCTAATTATAGGTGGTGTTCATCTGTGCATTAACAGAAATAGAAATTTAGGATTTATTATTACAGCAGTTGCTTTAGCACTACAACTGAGGTTAAACCACCTCCAAATTACATACTATACTCTTATAATTTTAATTTTTTATGGCAGTGGGTACTTAATTTATTACTACTCAAAAAATAAATTAAAATATTTTGCTGAGAGGATTGGTGTATTGGTATTAGCTGCATTACTTGCTGTTGGAACATTTTTTGGAGAGATATGGGCAATACTTGAATATTCTGATGTGTCGATCAGAGGTAAGTCTGAACTCTCATCAGATGTTACAGGACTAGAGAAAGATTATGCATTCCAGTACAGTAATGGTTTTTTTGAACCGCTTACACTTTTTATCCCAAATATATTAGGGGGATCAAGTAGACAAACATTGGATAGAGACTCAAACCTAGGTAAGGCGTTAAGAAAAAATAATGTTAGTACAGTTCAGATAAATAATCAGCTAAGAAATGTACCAACATACTGGGGAGAACAACCATTGACAGCGCCTTATTTTGCAGGTTCCATCTGCTTATTTCTACTGATATTAGGTATTTTAACTCTAAAGAAGAAAGAGAAACTATGGATACTTTACCTTCTCATACTAAGTGTAATTCTTAGTATGGGTAGTAATATGAGTTTTATTAATAACTTATTTTTTGATTATCTCCCAGGTTATAACAAATTTAGATCTGTAACATTCATAATTTTAATATCAATCTTTTCTGTTGTTTTGTTTTCATCACTTACATTACAGAGAGTACTAAAAGATATCTCAGAACATAGATCAAATCTTTTCAAAGCTTTTTATATAACTATTGGCGTCTATATTACACTATTCCTTTCAACATTTGTGATTAGTTTTTCTGGTGCTGTAGATTCAAATTTTCAAAACTTCCCTAGCTGGTTTCTTGACGCCTTAATTTTAGATAGAAAGAGCTTATTAGTCTCAGATTTAATATTTGGATTAACAATAACAATCCTTTTCTTTATTTTACTTTTGGGAGTTTTATATAAAAAAGTTAATACAAATATTGTATTCTTATCGCTAATTATACTCATTATCATTGACCATTCAAGAGTTAATAATAAAATATTAAAGTCTGACAAGAGTTGTGAACTGTATGGAGACTGTACATTTATTTCCAAAAAAGAAAATGAGCTTGTAATAAGTGAATCTGATCAATTTATATTAGAAGACAACATAAATAGGAAGAGAGTATTTAATCTTCAAAATCCATTTAATGAGGCAAAAACATCATTCTATCATTCTTCTGTAGGTGGATATCATGGAGCTAAAATTAGAAGATATCAAGACTTAATAGAAAGAAATATTATCGAAGAGAGAAATAATCTTGTTGAAAAAGCACAAAATGGAATTAGAGATTTTAGTGATTTGAATGTCTTAAACATGTTAAATGTTGGATATTTTAAGTTTGGGGATACAAGAAATAGTATCCTTAAAAATGAAAACTCTAATGGAAATGCATGGTTTGTTAAAAATATAATTCTAACAAATTCACCACTTGAAGAAATCAATACTCTACACAATTTCAACTCAAAAGATGATGCAATAATTGATCAGTCACAGTTTGATGTGAGTAATATTAAAGAGTCATACTCTCAAGGTGGAAGTATAAATATTATTGAATATAATCCTAATAAAATTATATATAAAGTATCTAATACATCAGAAGCTTTCATGGTATTTTCTGAGATATATTATCCGCATGGGTGGAAAGCTTATGTAAATGGTGAGGAAAAAGAAATATTGAGGGTAAATTATCTTTTGAGAGGACTTCAACTTAATAGTGGAAATAATGAAATAGAAATGATTTTTAATCCATCACCCTATAAAATTGGTAATAATATAATTTTAGCATCAAATTATATTTTATTAATATTATTAATTCTATATATATTCTCAGAAATTAAAAAGGCAAGAAATTGAATAAGATAATCTTTTTAATATTTATACTACTTTCTTGTAATACTTCAATCAAAAAAAACTTAATTACTTATAACCCTAATGAGATAATAGGCCCTAAATCGAGTAATATAAGTTTATTAAATAGAATTAGGTCAAATCCTGGAATCTATATAGAGGGAAATGGAGAAAATGCTAAAGTTTATACAAAGGGAGTAAGCAGTATCAATAATCAAAAAGAAGTTTTATTCATTATAAATGGTGTTCAGGTAGGCACCTTCTCTAGGGCAGTAAATATCTTAAATCCTGAGAGTATTAAATCTATAACGGTCTTAAAAAATGCAAATGATATTGCTATTTATGGATTTAGGGGATCAGGTGGTGTTATTTTAATTAAATCTGAATAGGATTAGTATCATGAACAAAATAACATTATTTATTTTATTATCAGTTTTAATTTCTTGTCAAGCAAATAACTTATTAACAGCCTCTCAAGAAAGTGAAGATAAATCAAAAACAACTAATTTAAGCCTTCTAGATAGATTAAGATCCTTACCTGGTCTTAGAATAAGTGGTGTTGGTAGAAACGCCCAAGTATATTTAAGAGGTCAAACAAGCATTAATAATTATCGTGAAGTTTTATTTTACGTTAATGGAAATAGAGTTGGAAATTATTCTGCAGCTTATCAATTTGTTCTGCCAGAAAATATTAAAAGCATCAAAGTCCTTAAAAGTGCATCAGAATTAAGTTTATACGGTGGTGAAGGTAGAGATGGTGTTATTTTAATAAAAACACTTAATTAAAAAAATTTAGGAAAAAATATAGGAGTTCTCTTCTTATATTCTTTATAATTTTTATCATTTCCCCACCTTTTTTCTGCAATTTCTTCTAGTAAGTTCACACCACTAACCCTAGTCAATAATAGATAGACAAACACAGGAGTAAGTAAGATTATATAATTATAGTTGTCTAAATATCCGAATGAAGCTATGGTTATACCCAACCACAACATAAATTCACCAAAATAGTTGGGATGTCTACTTACTGACCATAAACCAGTAGACATGAATTTTCCTTTATTATTTTTATTAAAGTTTGATTTTTGGTTATCGGCAACTACCTCAAATAGAAATCCAAATACCCAAATGACAGCACCTATCACAGCATAACTATTTAACTCAGAATTGTAAGATGACATTACTATAAGAGCTGGGAAAAGGCACATAAACACCCACATTCCCTGTAGCATAAACGTCATCAAGAACCATGAGAATGAGTGTTTAATCTTCTTAAATCTTATATCCTCTCCTGACTTTTTTACTCTTAAAAATAAAAATAGGCTTAACCTTGATGCCCAAATTATTACCATGGAACCTATAAGTAAAGAAATTAAATCTAAGCTCAGATAACTTTTCTTGAAAAAAAGAGCTATTAGTATGGTAGATATGTAAGTAATACCACCAGTAAGATCATAATAATGTTCTGTCCTAAATATAAAAGATGGTATAAACACAATTATCTGAATAGCAAATATCCAAATCCAGAGATAATATATTAATGAGATCTCTGAGAATTCTAAAGTAGTTTCTTGTAAATAGTTTGGAGTCAGATAACTTAGAATAAAAGTTATTGACAAAATAAAAAATATAACCGAGTACCTAATTTTTAACAATTTCCAAGATTTACATATACAGACTCTGCCCAACAATTTAAATTGTTATTTTTATCAGGGTCGTAAGTCCTTTCTACTGTATACGTAATTGCAACAAATTGTTTCTGATATCTATCATTATCGAGGCACTCGTATACATATGTTACCTGATTAATTACATTTGTCTTAAACTCCTCAATTCTGTCTGGGTCAGGATATGGTGCCTCAGGAACTTTATTAAATCTGCAAGAGAGATCATCACAAGAAAATAAAAAAAGAAACAGAATAAATACTAAATTTCTTGGATCCATATCCTGTTTAATTTATTTCTCTTAAAATATTTCCTTTTTCCAAAAGTTCTTAAAAGTAAACCTACTCCTACACCAATACCACAATTGATTAATATTTTTTTACTAAATACATCTTTATAATTTGCCTTTTGGACTAGGGTGAGGTTAATAAAATCAACAGCAAAAAATGCTACTGAACCACCAATTACAGTTGAGCCTATCCCTTTTAACCTGTTAGATGTCTTACCTCTTATGTCAATAATCTCAATTTTTGATACAGGAACCTTTATCGAATTAAAATTTAATGTACTATCTCCTATCCCTGTAAGAGTACCTCTAGAAAATGAATCATCCCCATATAATTTAAACCTTATAGTTTCTCCTGAATAAAATGAGTAAGATTTCTGTTTTGTTGCCTTCCTCAACTCAAGAAATTTCTGAGGAAAAATTTCATTAGACACAAATAAACAACAAATAAAAAGCAAAGAATAAATTTTCAATATCTCAAGTTTACTATAATTAAAACTCTTATTTATCTTTACTAAAACCAAACTATTATGAAAAAAATATTATTTATAATTATTGCTATCGCTGTTGTATCATGTAACAGTAGTAATAATACAAAGTTATCATCACCAGATGGAAAAATTAATATAGATTTTAAAATTGAGAATGGAATTGCTATCTACTCAATAAAAAAAAATAATTCAATAATTATTAATGAGTCAGAGATGGGTATACTATTCTCAGACGGAACAGATCTATCTAGTAACCTCTCAGTAAAAAGTTCAAGTCAAAAGTCTTTTAATGAAGACTGGTATCCTCTATATGGAGAAGAAGAAAAAATTAATAACAACTACAATGAACTTAAAATATCTCTTACAAATGATAAGAATGAATTTGATATCTTATTTAGAGCATTTAATGATGGAATAGCTTTCAAGTATGTAGTTCCTCAACAGAAAGGATTCTCAAATTATGATATAATTGATGAAAAAACTGAATTTAATTTATCATCAAAAGATTCTGCATTGTGGATTCCAGCTTTTTCTTACAGGAGGTATGAATTTTTATATGCTTTCTCTTCTGTAGATGAAATATCAAAAGAATATTTCTCAAAAAATGTAGAAGATATTTCTTACGATACACTAGGTATTGATGCTGCTCATACACCTCTAACTATTAAGATGAGTGACGGATCATTTATAAGTATTCATGAGGCTAATCTTGTTGACTTTTCAAGTATGACATTAGCACCAAGAGGTGAAGGTATATTAGAAGTTGAGTTATACCCGTGGGCCGATGGGACCAAAGTAAAATCAAATGATGGAATAAACTCTCCATGGAGGACTATACAGATTGCAAGTTCAACATCTGAACTATTAAACTCAAACTTAATTTTAAATTTGAATGATGATCCTGAAGAAGACAAAGACTTTTCGTGGGTAAAACCCGGAAAATATATGGGAGTATGGTGGGAAATGATTGGAACTAATGAATCTACTTGGTGGCCATCAAAAAATCATGGGGCAAATAATGAGAAGGTGAAAAAATATATGGATTTTGCTTCAGAACATGGATTTGAAGGATTATTAGTTGAGGGTTGGAATAAGGGATGGTACCCGCAGTGGTGCTGTTCAGGAAATGGTATCCCATTTAGCTTTACCGAGACTGTAGATGACTTTGATATTGAGATGTTAGCAGATTATGGAGCTAAAAGAAATATCTCACTTGTAGGTCACCACGAGACAGGTGGTCAAATTCAAAACTACGAGAATCAGCTAGAGGATGCGTTTAAGTTATATAACAAATACGGTATTAAAAATATTAAAACTGGTTATGTGAATGATGTAAGCAAAAACATTAAAAGAACAG
>JAYNOQ010000036.1:0-14684 GCA_038113315.1 Flammeovirgaceae bacterium
ATATTGGAAATTTAGTAGGTAAGGATAGATGTTGGTTGATATTTTCCTGCTCTATCTCGAAAATTAAATATTATCTAAGCATGTAGACGGAATACGATTTCCATAGCTGGACGCGGGTTCGAATCCCGCCGACTCCACAACTAATAAGAAAACTCTTTTGAGTCTACTTCTTTTGCTCTAGAGTATACATTTATCTTGACAATTTTGCCATTTTTAAATTGAACATCATGTATGTTGTACTCAAAGATGTCATTACCCTCAGCATCAACATCATAGTAGTCGTTACCTGTTGTTAGCCACTGTTCTACTTCTCCGTTTTCATTTTCTCCAGCATTAGCAATCATCCATCTCACTTCCCATCTTGGACTAGAATTTTTAAACCAATTATCTAAGATTTCTATATGAGCATCACTGCCCTTAACAACACTTCCGTCAGCTGTATATCCCTCCCAATTATCTGCATTAATTTCAGCAATTTTATTTAAATCTTTTTCATTATGAGCTTTGATATAATCAAGCCAAATCTGTTGATTAGATACTTCTCCACGTATAAGCGATTTAATATTTCCATCATCATTTTTGACTGAACCAATAATTATAGGATCATTCAACTTTAAATTTTGAGGTGAGTTTTCACAAGAAAATAATATAATTAGTATTAGAATTAGATTGAATAAGTTTTTCATGATTATTAATTTATTATTAATAAATGTATTACAAAATTTATTTATTATCTGTTTTAGTTTTAATTTTTTTCATTAATTCGACAATTCTGTCCATTCTTTCCATGTCTTTTTCATGATAAATTCTGTGATTGTATCTATATTGAATAATCATGTCCTCGTAAGAGATCTCTTCTTCAAAAAAAGATTGATGAATAATTTGAATCGTAAAAATGGTGAATAATATAAATGCAAATCCACCGGATACTAAGGCTGGAATTCCATAAATAATCTTGATATAAAGATCTGAATTATAAAAATTTTTAATCTTTTCTTTCATCTAAATTTTTATTTATTTCTTCTAAGACTCTTATAATTTCATCAAGTTTTTCTGCTTCTTTAATATGATTTTCTACATGTTCTTGTCTTCTTTCTACTTGAGTAGTTTCGTTGCTTTCAAAAAAAGTAACGTATATAAATAAACTTGCAAACATTACTATTACGAGGATAATTGATCCGGAGATAATACTTACACAAGCCTTAATATAATTATCAAGATGTTGTTTATTCATAGTTTTTCTTTTTATTTATCATATTTCTAATTCTATTTTCTGATATAATTATTTTATAGTTTTCAGAAATAGTAAATAGACTTTTATTTAGATTTTCTCTATCATTTTCAATTGTCCTAACTAGTAAGTCAATCTCTTGATTTTGAAAATCACTTGGGTTATTTGAGTTTTTATAAAAACTTAATCTATCATATTTAGCTTTGACATTTGATTGTAGTTTAATTGTTTCTTGAAGTAGATTTTTTATTTCGTTATCATCTCTAGACAATACCTCATTTATTACAGACAGAACAGCTCCACTTGCACCTATAATTGGACCTGCTTTCCTAGTAACTTCAGAATTTGATGATAAAACTCCCATTAATGCACCAAGAAATGTAATTCCTGCTGCACTAAATGTTCTTAATTTTCTATTATTTTTTGAGGTAGCTTCAATCCATTTTAGATTATCATTAATTTCTTTTAATCCATCTTGTTGGGACTCTAGTTCATTTATTAATTCAGTAATTTTTTCTTGGACTTTTAAAGGGTTTATAGTGTTCATAACCACAACATCTAATGTTATTTGAGATGATAACCCTGAAAGATCAGTTGCTTTAAGTTCAAGATTATAGTTTGAAGTAGAGTTAGTTCGTTCAACATGATCATAATCCACATTAAAGTTTATAGTTTTATTTGAACTATTAAGTGTCATACCTCTTGGCAATTGAGCACCAACATTTTCTATTATAATTGAATCATTAACGTTAGGATCGTCAACAGGAATTTTATAAGAATAAGAATTTCCTTCTTCAACTATCCATTTAGATGTCTTACCAAAAACTGGAGGAAAATTATTTTCTGAGTAAATAATTTTAAATGTGTCAATATCAAAAAGTTCTGGTTGATTTTTTTTGTATGCTTTTAGAATAAAGCTAAATGTCTTTTCTAACTCATCAATATTATTTGGATCAATTTTCCAGTCTATATTACCAGAAATTGGATTAAAATTATCAATAGGTGCATCAGTTTTAAGATCAAATAAGACATTATTATCACCATCTGAAATTATAGGAGAATAACTAAATGAATAATTATTTCTAATTATTTTATCGATTTGTTTGTTAATAATTTGAGGAGGGTACTCTAGATTATTTATTTCAATAAGGAAATCATATCTCTTTAAAAGGGAATTTCTTTCATAAGCAAATAGGTTCCAGGTGATAAATTTATTTATTGCCTGGTTATCATCTGGGATAAATTCAAAGTATATTCTTTTACTCCTCTTATCATAAATTATTTTTCCATTTTCAATAATTCTATAGTTAGGATTATCATTAAAATAATAATTGAAAATAACCTCTTCTTGATCAGTTTCTAGTTGAATTATCATAGATAAAGTATCTCTTTCATCCAAAGCAATATTTGTAGGGTTAAATAAGTTTTCAACTAATACTTTTTGATCACCATTAATTTCATAATTTAGGATCTTAAAAGATAACTCTAAATCTTTTAGCTCATTAATTTTAATCAAAGAGTCATGAGAATGAGTTACTATAGAATCATTAACATTAGATTGTGCGTTAGTAGAAGAAAGATTAAAAAATAAACCGAAAATGAAAAACAAAATTAAATTTCTCATACTATGTTTAATAAGCAGATAATATTTCTATGTAATTTAATTTAATAATTTTATCAATTATGCTAATAAACCTTTTAATTCTTTCTTTAAATGTTTTTTCCATAGATAATCAAAATTTTTCTTCTACTGATTGGGAATTAAAAAAAGAGGAGAATGATATAAAAGTTTATCTAAGAAAAAATGAGATTAATAATGTAGAATATCTTGCAGAAACAAAGATAAATAGTAATATAAATTCAATTTTAGAAATTATTTTAGACTATGATAATTCCCATAAATGGATGTACAAGCTTGAGGATAGTAGAATACTTGAAAAAAAATATGATTCAATATTTTATGTTTACTTTACTATGGAAATGGGTTGGCCCCTTAAAAAAAGAGATCTAGTATCAGATGTTAAATTAAGAAAAGAAGATGATTTTGTATCAGTTAATTTATCTTCAGTTCCAGATTTTATTCCTGAAGATGATAAATATATACGAATATCAGATTCAAAATCAGTATGGACTCTTTCAAAAATTAATGATTCCGAAACAAAGGTTACACTTCAAAGCTATGCTGTGATTAAAGGTTTACCAACATTTGTAGTAGAGTTATTTATTATTGATGGCCCTATTTTTTCTCTATCTAATCTAAAAAATAAGTTTTAAATTCTCTCTATATCAGCACCTAAGTCTCTTAGTCTCTGATCAATATTACTATAACCTCTATCAATTTGATCAATATTATCGATGATGCTAGTTCCGTTCGCTGAGAGGGCGGCAATAAGAAGAGATACACCTGCTCTTATATCAGGTGAGGTCATCTGAATTCCTTTCAGTGGTATATTTCTATCTAACCCAATTACTGTGGCTCTATGTGGGTCACATAAAATAATTTGAGCACCCATATCAATAAGTTTATCAACAAAAAATAATCTACTCTCAAACATTTTTTGATGAATCAATACTGTTCCCTTAGCTTGAATAGAAGTTACAAGTGCTATACTTAATAAATCTGGAGAAAATCCTGGCCAAATAGCATCAGAAATTGTCATAATTGAACCATCAATAAAGGATTCAATTTCATAGTGATCTTGAGCAGGAATATGAATAGAATCATCTTTTAAATTCATTCTTATTCCTAATCTTTGAAAAGTTTTAGGAATTATACCCAGATTTTCTAAACTAACATTCTTAATTAAAATATCAGATTTTGTCATTGCAGCCATCCCAATAAAGCTACCAATTTCAATCATATCAGGTAAAATTCTATGTTTTGTTCCTGATAATTTTGATACTCCTTCTATTTTAAGATAATTTGAACCTATACCTTTTATATTAGCTCCCATTGAATTTAGCATTTTACATAGTTGTTGTATGTAAGGTTCACATGCTGCATTATAAATTGTAGTTTTACCTTCTGCAAGAGAAGCTGCCATCACAATATTTGCAGTACCAGTAACTGAGGCTTCATCTAGTAAAATATCATTTCCCGTCAGTTTTTCAGCCGAAACTTTGAATAGCGTATTATTTTTTTCTAATGTAAATTTTGCACCAAGTTCTTGGATTCCTATAAAGTGGGTATCAACTCTTCTCCTTCCAATCTTGTCACCTCCTGGTTTAGCTAAATATGCATTTCCGAATCTAGAAACTAAAGGCCCCATTAGCATAATTGATCCTCTAATTTTTGATGATTTTTTAAAAAAATCTTCGGATTTTGTATAGTTGATGTCTATAGAATCTGATGTAAAATTATAAGTGGTAGAATTTACTTTTTCAACTTTTACTCCCATACCTTCAAGTAAATCAATAAGTAGATTTACATCTTTAATATCAGGAACATTTTCTATTGTTATTTTTTGATCAGAAAGTAGAACAGCACATAAAATTTGAAGAGCTTCATTTTTTGCACCTTGAGGATAAATTGTACCTTTTAGGCTTTTACCACCATTTATTCTGAAAGATCCCATTACATTCTTCTTTTTCGGAATGGTCTGTTAGATTTAAAGTTTTTCTTACTATGATAATGTTTTGATTTTGAGCCTCTTTCTTTTGTCACTTTGAAAAATAAATTCATTTCATTTACCTTCTCAACATCAATGGATAATTTGTTATTTGACAATTCTTTAATATTATCAACAATTACTTTAGAGTCAATAGATTCTTTGTTCCACATCCCAAAAAATGATTTCATTATTTTACCAATATGAATCACAGCAGCCTCTTTATCTTCTTCCTTTTTAAGTTTACAAGCTTCATCAATTAATAACTCAATCTTTTTTCCATAATGCCTGTATTTAATTTTTGTTTTAGGGTATTCTAACCTTTTAGGTTTATCAGCATCAGTTTTCTTCTTAGGCATTGGGTTTGGACTATCAATATCTAATGTATAGTCAGACATAATATAGAGATCATCCCACATTTTCGCATCTACTTCACTTTGATCCTTAAAACTTGGATGAGTAAATTTCATCATCTGAACTAGAGTTTTAGACATTTTATTTCTTTCCTCTTTACTTTTAATATTTCCCACATAATCTACAAGTTTATGAAAGTTTCTTCCGTATTCTCTTAATATTAAATTGCTTCTAGTAGTATTATATTCCATCATTATAATTTTTTTCAAAACTAATTAATTTTTTCATCAATTAAGTAGTAGATTCATCTTCTTATTTTTTATGAAATATTTAGAAGATTTAAATTCTAGTCAAAAAGAAGCAGTACTACATCCAATAGGACCTTGTTTGGTAATTGCTGGTGCAGGGTCAGGAAAAACCAGAGTCTTAACATATAGAATTGCACATTTAATAAAACAAGGTATAGATCCTTTTTCAATTCTTGCCCTAACTTTTACAAATAAGGCAGCAAAAGAAATGAAAAATAGAATTGAGGGAATTGTTGGTTCAGATGCAAGGAGTTTATGGATGGGTACTTTTCATTCAATTTTTGCTAGAATACTTAGAACTGAAGGATATAAAATAGGGTATCCTCCTAATTTTGTTATATATGATACACAAGATTCAAAAACACTTATTAAATCGATAGTAAAAGAACAGAATTTAGATCCTAAGTTATATAAAGAAAATTTTGTATTTAATAGAATTTCAAATGCAAAAAACAGACTTATTTCACCTTTAGACTACAAAAATAATCCTATTCTTCAAGAAGAGGATAATTCATCCCTTAGGCCAATGATTGGTGAAATTTATAAAATTTATTGTGAGAGATGTTTTAAATCTCAAGCCATGGATTTTGATGATTTACTTTATAACACCAATATTTTATTTTCAGAACATATTGATATTTTAAATAAGTATCAACAATTATTTCAACATGTTTTGATAGATGAATTTCAGGATACTAATTATTGTCAGTACCTGATAACCAAAAGATTAGCATCTGTTAGTCGAAATATTTTTGTAGTAGGAGATGATGCACAGTCAATTTATGCTTTTAGGGGTGCTGAGATTAGAAATATTTTAAAATTTGAAGATGACTTTGATGACTTAAAAACAATAAAGCTGGAACAAAACTATAGGTCGACTAAAACAATAGTTAATGCAGCAAACTCTGTAATTGAAAAAAATAAATCTAAGATTAGTAAAGAGGTATGGACTGACAATGAAGATGGAGAATTAATATCAGTTAAAAAATCATTTTCAGATAATGAAGAAGGTAAAATTGTATCTAACTTAATTTTTGAGGAGAAAAATAGAAATCAATTGACTAACTCTAATTTTGCTGTTCTATATCGAACTAATAGCCAATCTAGATCTATAGAGGAAGCATTAAGAAGAATTGGTCTAAAATATAAAGTCTTTGGCGGTGTATCATTTTATCAAAGAAAAGAAGTAAAAGATTTGATAGCATATCTGCGATTTTCAATAAATCAAAATGATGAACAGTCGTTTAGAAGAATAATCAATTATCCAAGAAGAGGAATTGGTCAGACTTCTGTTGATAAAATAATTACAACCTCAAACAAAGAAAATATAAGCTTATGGGATGTAATTGAAAGGTCATCTGAATTATTGAATTCTAGGATTAATAATTTATTAATTCCATTTAAAGATTTAATTATTTCTTTTTCAAATTTTTCAAAAAATAATGATGCTTTCACAACAGCATCTCACATAGCATCTAATTCAGGTTTATTAAAAGAACTCTGGGATGATAGAAGTATTGAAGGAATTAGTAGATATGAGAATGTTCAAGAATTACTTAATTCAATTAAGGAGTTTTTGGATAATGATGAAAATAAAAATAAAAAATTAGAAGACTTTTTACAGGAAATATCATTGATGACTGATCAAGATAAAGAAGATGATAGTAATGAGGAACATATTTCATTGATGACAATACACATGGCAAAAGGCTTAGAGTTTCCCGTAGTTTTTATTGTTGGTGTTGAAGAAGATTTATTCCCATCTCAAATGATGATTTCATCAAGAGAAGATCTTGAAGAAGAAAGAAGACTTTTCTATGTAGCAATTACACGAGCTATGAAAAAATTATATTTGACTTATTCAAGCACAAGATATAGATACGGCATGTTAAAAGATTGTGAGAAAAGTAGATTTATTAAAGAAATAAGTCCAGCATACTTAGATTTTGATAATTTTAATACAAATAGATCACTAGTTTCAAATGCATTAAGAGAGAAAAAAAGAAATTTATCTCCTCTTAAAAAAATATCTAGTAATAAATCAACTTCTTTTGAATCGAGTAACATTGATGATTTAATTGAAGGAATTAATGTGAAACATCAAGTTTTTGGAATGGGTACAATTAAAAAAATTGATGTTCATTCAAATCAAAAAAAAGCTATTGTAAATTTTAAAAATGTCGGAGAGAAGACTTTACTCTTAAATTTTGCTAAATTGAAGATAATAAAGTAATGGAAGTCCTTGGAATAGATATTGGTGGTTCTGGAGTAAAAGCTGCAGTAGTTGATACAAAAAAAGGAATATTAGTTTCTGAAAAAATAAGATTTCCTACACCTGATCCTTCTTCTCCAAAAAAAATATTCGAGGGAATTGAGTCCAACTTTATAAGTGAATTTAAATGGTCTGGTAAAGTAGGTTGTGGTTTTCCTGGAGTAATTATTAAAAATAAGGTGTTATCAGCTGCAAATATTAGTAAAAAGTGGGTTGGTGTTAATATTAAAAAAAAATTCTCTCAAAATTATAATTTAGAGTGTAAAGCTGTTAATGATGCAGATGCTGCTGGAATTGCTGAAATATATTTAAATAAAAAAATTCCAAAAAAAGGAACGCTTATGGTTATTACAGTTGGTACAGGTTTAGGTACTTCAATATTTGTAGATGGAAATCTAGTTCCAAATATTGAATTTGGTCACTTAAAAATGTATGGTGATTGTGCTGAAAAATATGCATCTAATCTTGCGAGAAAAAAGTTAGAACTATCTTGGAAAGAATGGTCTGCTAGATTTTCAGAATATCTAGAATATGTAGAATTATTAGTATCTCCAAATACAATAATTTTTGGAGGTGGAATTAGTAAATATTTTGATCAGTTTAAAGATGATTTAAAATCTAATTGTAAAATTATACCTGCAGAAAATAAAAATAATTCAGGAATTATTGGTGCAGCAATTTATGCTGTTTAGTCATTATTTTCATATCCTTGGTCAACTAATAGTTCTTTTTCTTGTGCTTTATTAGCAAGTTCATCACATCTCTCATTTTCAATATTACCTGAATGACCTTTTACCCATTTAAATTTTACTTTGAATTTTTTGTATAATGGAATAAAAATTTTCCATAAATCAGAATTAAGTTTCTTTTTAAAATTTTTTTTCTCCCAATTCCATATCCACCCTTTCTCAATTGATTCAACTACATATTTTGAGTCAGAATAAATTGTAATTTCAATTTGATCATTTTTTAATGCCTCTAATGCTTTTATTACCGCAGTCAATTCCATTCTATTGTTTGTTGTAAGCCTATATCCTTGACTTAGTTCCTTCCTTTGATCTTTGTAAAGTAATACAATTCCATATCCTCCTGGTCCTGGATTACCTCTGCTTGAACCATCAGTATAGATATTAATCATTTTTTTCAGAAAAATACTTTATTGCAGCTTCATAGCCAATTAATCCTAATCCAGATATAATTCCTTGACATACATCACTCAAATAACTTTTTTTTCTAAATTCTTCTCTGGATAATATATTACTTATATGAACTTCTATTGCAGGAGTGGTTACTGAGGATATTGCGTCTCTTAAAGCTACTGATGTATGTGTGAAGCCTCCAGCATTTATTATTATCCCGTCATATGAAAATCCAACTTCTTGAATTTTTTCAATTAGCTCACCCTCATGATTTGATTGATAATATTTTAATTCAATTATGCCTTCAAATTTTTTTAATAAAGTCTTATAATAAGAATCAAATGATTTGTCTCCGTAAATATTTTTTTCTCTAATTCCAAGCAAGTTTAAATTTGGACCATTTATAATAATTAACTTCATGATTATATAAATTTAGTCTAAAAAATATATTTTATGTGGGAACACGAAATAATTGAGTATAAAAATTTCTTAAAATTAGAGAGGTCATTATCTGATAATTCCGTTTCTGCTTATGTTAATGATATCAATAAATTAACATCATTTTTAAAATCAGAAAACAAAGAATCAATTAAATGTTCAGATATTGATTCTAAAATTATTCGAGAATTTGTTGGATATATTTATAATCTTGGTATTTCGTCATATTCTCAAGCTAGAATAATATCTGGTATCAAATCCTTTTTTAATTATTTATTGATAGAAGAGAAAATAAAATTAAATCCTACTCAGCTAATTGAGTCCCCTAAACTAGATAAAAAGTTACCAGATACTTTAAATTTAGATGAGATTGAAAAAATATTATCATCTATTGATTTGAATTCTTTTGAAGGGGTCAGAAATAGAGCAATAGTAGAAACTTTATATAGTTGTGGACTCAGGGTTTCTGAATTAATTAATCTTTCATTTCAAAATCTATATTTAGATATAGGGTTTATTAAAGTTATTGGTAAAGCTTCAAAAGAAAGGTTAGTACCAATTGGGAGTTCTGCTATAAAGTATATTAAATTTTATAACGAAGATTATCGAAACTCCATAAAAGTAAAAGAAGGTAATGAAGGTTTTCTTTTCTTAAATAGAAGAGGGGCAAAAATTACAAGAAATATGATTTTTATAATTATTAAGAAAATTGCACAAAAATTAAACTTAAGAAAAAATATTAGTCCTCACACATTCAGACATTCTTTTGCCACACATCTGATAGAAGGTGGGGCTGATTTAAGAGCAGTTCAAGAGATGCTTGGTCATGAATCTATAACGACAACAGAAATTTATACTCATTTAAATAAAGAATATCTGAGAGAAGTAGTTAAGAAATATCATCCTAGGAGTTAATACAATATCTATATTTGCATTATGTATAAGAAATTGATTCGTCCATTACTATTTCTATCTAATCCAGAATCAATTCATAATTTTTCTTTTTTTATTATTAAATTTTTTTTTAGAATTCCTTTAATTAAAACCTTTATGAAATCTCTCTTTTCATATGAAAATGAAAAGTTAAATACTTCATTATTTGGAATAAACTTTAAAAATAAAATTGGGTTAGCTGCTGGATTTGATAAAAATGGTGAGTTTTTAAATGAAATGGAATGTTTTGGATTTAGTCATGTTGAAGTAGGTACAATAACCCCGAGACCACAACCAGGAAATCCTAAACCAAGATTATTTAGATTAAAATCTGAAAGTGCTTTAATAAACAGAATGGGATTTAATAATGATGGAGTTGAACAAATTTTAAAAAGAATTAAATCATATAGAGGAAACTTAGTTATTGGTGCAAACATTGGTAAAAATAAAACTACTCCTAATTCAAAAGCTGTAGATGATTATTTATATAGTTTTAAAAAGCTCAGAAATTTTGTCAGTTATTTTGTAATTAACGTAAGCTCACCTAATACACCTAACTTAAGAGCTCTTCAGTCAAAAGATAAATTGAATGATCTTTTAAATCAAATTCAATTAGAAAATTTTTCAAAGAACAAATCTGTTCCTATTCTATTAAAAATAGCTCCTGACTTATCAAAAAATGAAATTGATGATATAATTTCTGTTACTATAAAAAATAAAATTGATGGAATTATTGCGACCAATACAACAATATCTAGAGAAGGTATTACTAACAGCGAAATAGGCGGTCTTAGTGGTAAACCTCTTTTTAATAAATCGAATGAAATAATTAAATACCTGAAGATCAAATCTAAAAATAAAGTAAAAATTATTGGAGTTGGTGGAATTTTTAATGGTAATGATGCTAAAGAAAAAATAAATTCCGGTGCTGATTTAGTTCAGGTTTATACAGGATGGATTTATGAAGGGCCATCAATGGTCAAAAAAATTAATAAATACTTATTAAAAGTGAATTAATAAGTAAGGATGTATTATTAAATTTGATAAATGGTAGAGAGCTCATTTAATAACGATTATTATGAAGATGATGGGGGTAAAAAATCAACTATTGAAAAAATTAAAGTTTCAGTTGGAGCTATTTTTCTTTCTTTTTCTATTTTAATATTATTTTCATTAATATCATATTTTTTTACTGGTCATTTAGATCAAAGCTTGATTGATTCAGGATTATCTTTTTCAGCACTTGGTGAGAAGTCAGAGAATTGGCTTGGAGTATTTGGTGCTTTTCTTTCTCATTATTTAGTATTTGTAACATTTGGTATTTCTTCATTTTTTCTTGTACCACTACTATTTGTTATTTCATTTAGACTACTTTTCAACTTTAAAATTTATTCAATTTCAAAAACTTCAATTTTTACATTATTTGGAATTATTTGGTTATCAACCTTTCTTGGTTATTTTCTTAATTTATTTCCTGAAAATGTTTTTTTAAATAGTTTTACTGGAGGCATCGGTTATAACTTATCCCTATTTTTTAATAATTTGTTAGGAATATCTTCAATAATTATAATTTTATTATCTCTTTTTCTCTTTTTAGTATTTTATTTTAATATCTATTCATTCAATATTCCAAAATTTAAAAAAGAATCAACTGAAGATAATTCAATAGATGATTTTGAAGAAGTGTCAAATGATTTTGGAAGTGATGATGATATTGAAGAAACTAATAATGATGAAAATGATAACGAGGAACTAATTGAAGAAATAGATGAAGAAAATCTATCTGAATTAAATGAGAATGTTATTGAGGAAGAGAATCAATTAAAAAATGAAAAATTAGAACTAAAGGTTGAAAAAGGAGTTGATGAAAAAAAGGCTAAAAACTTATCTAGTAATGTATATGATCCTGAATTAGATCTTTCAAATTATAAATATCCAAAAGTTGATTTACTAAATGATACAACTGACAAAAAAATTCAAGTTTCTAAAGATGAATTAACTTCTAATAAAAATAGAATAATTGAAACTCTTAAAAACTTTAAAATAGAAATAGCTAAAATAAAAGCTACAATTGGTCCAACTGTAACACTATATGAAATTGTTCCCGAGGCCGGAATTAAAATTTCAAAAATTAAAAACTTAGAAGATGATATTGCCTTAAGTTTATCTGCTTTAGGAATTAGAATTATTGCACCTATTCCAGGAAAAGGAACCATTGGGATAGAAGTTCCCAATAAAAATAGAGAAATAGTAAGTCTTCGATCAGTTATGAGTACTGAAAAGTTCATTAAGAGTGATTATGAATTACCTTTAATTTTAGGAAAAACCATCTCTAATGAGGTATTCCTTGCAGATTTAACAAAGATGCCTCATATTTTGGTAGCCGGAGCAACAGGACAAGGTAAGTCAGTTGGTTTAAATGTAATGTTATCATCTTTATTATATAAAAAACATCCATCAATTTTAAAATTTGTGTTGATTGATCCTAAAAAAGTAGAGCTCTCACTCTTCAATAAAATTGAAAAACATTTTTTAGCAAAATTGCCAGATTCTGAAGAACCAATAATCACAGAAACAAAAAAGGTAGTTCATACACTTAATTCTCTTTGTACTGAGATGGATGTTAGATATAATCTTCTTAAAGATGCTCACGCGAGAAACCTAAAGGAGTACAACAAAAAGTTTATAAATCGCAAACTTAATCCTAATGAGGGACACCGTTATCTTCCATATATAGTTTTGGTAATTGATGAGTTAGCTGATTTGATGATGACAGCTGGGAAAGAAATTGAAACACCTATTGCAAGATTAGCTCAGTTAGCTAGAGCTATCGGTATCCACTTAATTGTTGCAACACAAAGACCTTCTGTAAATGTTATTACTGGTGTTATTAAAGCTAATTTTCCGACAAGGCTATCATTTAAAGTTACCTCGAACATGGATTCAAGAACTATCTTAGATACTAAAGGTGCAGAACAACTTGTTGGGATGGGAGATATGTTGTTTTCATCAGGCTCAGAAATTATAAGACTACAATGTCCATTTGTTGACACACCAGAAATAGAAAGAATTTGTGAGCAAATAGGCAGTCAAAGAGGATATGTTTCTGCATATTTATTACCTGAATATATTGATGAAAATGAAAAGCAAATTGCAGATATTGATCTTTCTGACAGAGACCCATTATTTGAAGATGCAGCAAGACTTATTGTGGCCTCTCAAACAGGTAGCACGTCATTACTTCAAAGGAAATTGAAATTAGGTTATAATAGAGCTGGTAGATTAACTGATCAGCTTGAGGTAGCAGGAATTGTTGGTCCTTCTGAAGGAAGTAAACCTCGACAGGTTCTTATCCAAGATGAATATAGCTTAGAAAAATTACTTAATGATTTAGGTTAACAATACTTAACGATTTAAATTAACTTTATAACTCAATTAGAATTAAATTTATGGTTATGAAAAAGATTACAGTAATACTAAATTTTATTTTTTTTAATAGTCTTTTGCTTTTTTCACAAGAGGATAAGGTTGCTTTAGAATTATTGAATTCTATGAGTGATAATTATAAAAAAATGAAAGGTTTTACTTCATCTTTTACATATTCTATGAAAAATCTTACTGAAGATATTACTGACTCATTTTCGGGAAAAATATCAGTAAAAGATGATAAGTATGTTCTATTAATTGAAGGTCAAAAAATAATTAACGATTCAAAAATAGTTTGGACATATCTAGAAGATTTAAATGAGGTTACAATATCCGAGTTTGATCCTTCTGAACAAGATATATCTATTAATAATGTTTTTGAGGTGTACAAAGAAGGATATAAACATAAATTTATAAACAAAATAAATGGTATAAATACTGTTGAAATTTATCCAGATGATGAAAGTAAATCATATTTTAAAATTTCATTTGAGATATTTGAAAATGATCAGTTATCAAGTTTTACTGTATTTGATAAATCAAATAGTATATATATCTATACTATAGATGACTTTTTAGAGGAAGAATTAGATAACTCTCTTTTTTCTTTTGCAATAGAAAATTATCCTGATATTGAGGTAATCGATTTTAGATAAATTATGAATTTTTCTGATTTAGTAAATCAAATAAAAAATAGAAAAACATATCTGTGCATAGGTTTAGATACTGATATTGAAAAAATCCCTAGACATTTATTAAAATTTGATGATCCTATTTTTGAATTTAATAAAAGGATTATTGATGCAACAAAAGATTTAGTAATTGCATATAAGCCAAATCTTGCATTTTATGAAGCAAAAGGTCCTGAGGGATTAATTTCATTAGAAAAAACACTTAATTATATTCCTGAAAATATTTTCAAAATAGCCGATGCTAAGAGAGGAGACATTGGTAATACTTCTAAAATGTATGCAA
>JAYNOQ010000037.1:0-14616 GCA_038113315.1 Flammeovirgaceae bacterium
ATCTTGATAAGACACCGGGTGAAGAAGCTATTCATAAACAAAAAATCTTACTTGTCAGAAAATTTGTCTCGAAATTGCCTGATAAATATGAAAATCTAATTAAATACAGATACTTTGAAGAATTATCTTACAATGAAATAGCAGAAAAAACAAAGTCTCCACTAGGAACAATTAAGGCTCAGTTATTTAGAGCTAGAGAATTATTATTTGAAATTCTTAAAGACAAAAAATCCCAAATTTAAGATGTCAAAATATTTCCATCTCCTTGAAAATTATTTTGAGGAGATACCATCAGAAAAACTTAAAATATATAAATCTCTCTTTGAGATATATCAAGAGTTAAATAATAAAGTAAATCTTATCTCAAGAAAAGATTTTGAAAACTTTTATCTACACCATATCATACATTCACTATCAATTTCAAAATTTGATTTAATAAAAAATGAAAATAAGACTATTTTAGACCTGGGGACTGGTGGAGGATTACCAGGAATTCCTCTTGCAATTTATTACAATAAAACAAACTTTATACTTATTGACTCAATTAGAAAAAAAATTATGGCAGTTGATGAAATAATAAAGAAAATTAATGCAAAAAACATAACAACATTTAATGACAGAGCTGAAAATCTGAATATTAAAGTAGACATAATTTTATCTAGATCTGTTTCATCAATGGATAATATAATTCGATGGACAAAAGGACTTCTTAATGATAAAGGAAGATTAATTTTATTAAAAGGAGGAAATGTTAACAAAGAGTTGAAAAAAATCAGTTCGAGATTTACTATATATAATTTAGATGATATATATTCAGAAAATTATTTTAATGACAAAAAAATAATAGAAATTCATACATAATTTATGTTTTTAACATTTGATACTGAGACAACTGGACTACCAAAAAATTTCAAAGCAGATGTATCTGATAGTGATAATTGGCCAAGGTTAGTTCAGTTAGCATGGCAACTTAATGATGAAAAAGGGGGGCTAATTTCAAATAATTCTCTAATTGTAAGACCAGAAGGATTTACAATACCCTACAACTCCGAAAAAGTTCATGGTATATCTACAGAAAAGGCTCAAAGGGAAGGTAAAAAACTTGAGGATATTATTCAAAAGTTTGAAGAAGATTTAAAAAATTCAAAATATATAATAGGACATAATATAAATTTTGATTTAAAAATAATTGGTGCAGAACAATTTCGAATAAATTATGCCTCAGAAATAAATAACAAAATAAGTTTAGATACTGGTCAAATTTCAAAAAAATATTGCAATCTAAAAGGTGGTTTTGGTGGTGGTTTAAAAATGCCGAAACTTATTGAGATGTATGAGATTTTATTTGATGAAAAATTTTCAGATGCACACGATGCATCCCATGATGTTAATGCTACTGCAAGATGTTTTTTTGAGTTAGCCAAAAAAGGAGAATATTCTAATAAAGATTTAGCAGTAGACAAAATAAACTACAAAGGCCCAAAACTAACTAAGTCAAATTTTCAAAAAGAAAAAACAAAAGATTTAAATAAAGATGAAATAAAATCGAGTGAAGTTTTAGCTGATAATCAGTTTGTCCATCTACATAACCACTCACAGTATTCAGTGCTCCAAGCTACATCAAGCATCGAAAAAATTATAAAAAAAACAAAAGAATCAGGAATGGATGCAGTGGCTCTTACAGATTTAGGCAATATGTTTGGAGCATTCAAATTTAGTAGAATCGCAAAAAAAAATAATATAAAGAAGATTATAGGATCTGAATTTTTTATCTCAGAAGAAAGAAAGAAAACAAAATTTACGAGAGAAAAAAAAGACATAAGACATAATCAAGTTTTAATTGCAAAAAATAAAAATGGTTATAATAATTTATTAAACTTATCATCTATAGCATATACAGAAGGTTTATATGGTCAATTTCCAAGAGTTGACAAAGACTTAATCAAAAAATACAAAAAAGATGTTATTGCTTTGTCAGGAAATCTATTAAGCATTATTCCTCAACTTATATTAAATCAAGGAATTGAATATGCAGAGGAGGAATTAAAATGGTGGTTAGATGTTTTTGGTGAAGACTTTTATATTGAAATAAATCGTCATGGACTAGAAGAGGAGAACCATGTTAATAAAATACTGATAAATTTTTCTAGAAAGTATAATATAAAAATTGTTGCATGTAATGACGTTTACTACTTAAATAAAGAAGATTCTTCAGCACATGATATACTGTTATGTATCAAGCAGGGAGAATATAAATCTACACCAATTGGTAGAGGTAGAGGAAAAAGATTCGGATACCAAAATGAAGAATATTATTTCAAGTCACAAGATGAGATGAAAGAGTTATTCAAAGATATTCCAGAGTCAATTTCAAATATTCAAGAAATAGTGGATAAAGTTGAAGATTTTGATTTAGAGAGAGATGTTGTTTTACCTAAATACTCAGTACCAGGAGAATTTAATAATGAGAATGATATTAAAGAAAGTCAGAATAATTACTTAAAAAAAATCACTTATGACGGAGCAGAAAAAAAGTATAATGAAATAACTAAAGATCTTAAAGAAAGAATTGAATTTGAGTTAGAAACAATAAAAAAAACAGGGTATCCAGGTTATTTTTTAATTGTTCAAGACATAACTAATGAAGCTAAAAATATTGGAGTAACTGTTGGACCAGGAAGAGGCTCTGCAGCTGGTTCTGTTGTTGCTTATTGTATTGGAATTACTGACGTTGATCCTATCAAATATAATTTACTATTTGAGAGATTTTTAAATCCTGATAGGATTTCACTTCCCGATATAGATATTGATTTTGATGACGAGGGCCGAGATAAAATAATAAATTATGTTATTAACAAATACGGATATGATCAAGTTGCTCAGATAATAACATACGGAAGTATGGCTGCAAAATCAGCTATAAGAGACGCTGGTAGAGTTTTAGAACTACCATTAAGTGATACGGATAAATTAGCTAAATTAATTCCAGAAAGACCAGGAATAACTCTTATTGAATCATTTAAAGAAGTGCCTGAGCTAATGGAGATTAGAAAGAAAAAATCACTAGAAGCAGAAGTTTTAAAGCAAGCAGAAGTTATTGAAGGATCAATTAGAAATATTGGAACACATGCATGCGGAATAATTATTACTCCTGATAAACTAACAAATTATATACCTGTGTCTAAATCAAAAGATTCTGAATTATTAATTACTCAATTTGATAATAGTGTAATTGAATCTGCTGGGATGTTAAAAATGGATTTTCTTGGGTTGAAAACATTATCAATTATAAATACTGCTATAGATAATATATTTAAAAGAACTGGAAAAAAAATTGATATTGATAATATTCAATTGGATGATAAAAAAACATACGAATTATTTCAAAGAGGAGAAACAAATGGAACATTTCAATTCGAATCAGATGGTATGCAAAAGCATCTCAAATCATTGAGGCCTGACAGATTTGAAGATCTTATAGCTATGAATGCTCTTTACCGACCAGGTCCTATGGAATATATTCCTAATTATATAGCAAGAAAACATGGAAAAGAAAAAATTTCATATGATCTACCAGAAATGGAAGAATATTTATCTGAAACATATGGTATTACTGTATACCAGGAACAAGTAATGCTTCTATCACAAAAGCTTTCAGGTTTTAGTAAGGGAGAAGCAGATCAGTTGAGAAAAGCAATGGGGAAAAAAGATGCTAAATTATTAGAATTATTAAAGCCAAAATTTTTTGAAGGAGGAAAAAACAATAATATAAAAGAAGATATTCTTGAAAAAATTTGGTCAGACTGGCAATCATTTGCTGCCTATGCATTTAATAAATCACATTCTACCTGCTATTCTTTAATAGCTTACAAAACAGCATTTTTAAAAGCTAATTATACATCTGAATATATGGCATCAGTTTTAACACATAACCAAAATAATATTGATAAAGTATCCTATTTCATGGATGAGTGCAAAAAACAAAATATTAAAGTTCTTGGTCCAGATATAAATAAATCAGATAATAATTTTGTTGTTGGTGACGAGGGAGAAATACTTTTTGGGTTAGGCGCAATAAAAGGTACTGGAGATGCAGCAGTCTCTTATATCATTGAAGAAAGAAATTTGAATGGAGACTATAAAGATATTTATGACTTTATATGTAGGACAAGCTCTAGAGCAGTTACTAAAAAAACATATGAATCATTGGCATTGGCCGGATCATTTGATAAGATAAATGACATAAATAGAAAACAATATATTTACTCAAATGAAAAAGAATCCTCATTAATAGAAAAAATAATAGTCTATTCAAATAAATTACAAAAACAGAAAGAAACTAAACAAACATTTCTATTTGAAAACTCAGAGGAAACTTCACTTGCTTTACCTCAAGTTCCCGAAATAGAACCATTTACAGAAATCGAAAAATTAAAAATAGAAAAAGATTTATTAGGAATTTACGTTTCAGGTCATCCACTAGATAAATATTCTTTTGAAATAAAAAATTTATGTAATTCTAATTTTAGAAATATTAAAGATTTAAATAATATTAATGGAAAATCTAATATTTATACTGCAGGAATAGTAACTAGTGTAGAACACAGAATATCAAAGAATGGAAAGCCGTATGGAAGTGTAGTGATTGAAGATTTTAGTGACTCTTATAATTTTTTATTTTTTAGTGATGATTACGTGAAATATAAAAACTTTTTTGAAGAGGGATGGTTCCTTTTCTTAAGAGGAAAGATTAAAAATAAATGGAATAATTCAGATGAATTTGAATATAAAGTAGATGATATAAGTTTATTATCAAAGGTTAGAGATAATATGGTAAAAGAATTACACTTAAAAATAAACCTAGAAGATCTCAAAAAGGAGACAGTAGAAAATCTAGATAAAAAGTTTAAAGATTTAGATAACGGAAATTGTCACCTAAAAATCACTGTTATTTCAAATAATAACGGTAAAAATATTTCACTAGATATGATATCTAGAGACAAAAAATTTAAGTTAGAAGATAATCTTATAGGCCTTCTAGAAGAGACTCCAGAAATAGATTATATAATTAATAAATAATTTTTTTTTAATTAGTTTTACAAAAATTTAATTATGGGAAAAGCAGTAGAAATAACAGATTCAAATTTTAATGATATTGTATCAAAAAATAGTGTCGTGTTAGTAGATTTTTGGGCTGAATGGTGTGGGCCTTGCAGAATGATCGCACCAATGATTGAAGAACTTGCTAATGATTACGATGGAAAAGCAGTAATTGGAAAACTTGATGTTGACAATAATCAAGAGTCAAGTGTAAAGTTTGGAGTAAGAAGTATTCCAACCCTTCTTGTTTTTAAAGATGGTGAGATGGTAGATAGACATGTTGGTGCTGTTCCAAAAGAAACTCTCTCAAGCTCAATAGACTCTAAACTTTGATCTAATTACTACAAAGGTTTTTATAAGCACAAAATTTACAATTTTCCTTATCTTCTGTTTCAGTAAAGGGTAATGTCTTATCAAAGATTTCAGATAATTTTTTAGATAATAAATTCTCAAAATCATCTAGATAACTATTTATATTATCAACTTTATTTTTACCAATAGAAATATTGATGGTGAAGTTTTTATTATTAATCTCCCTAATATTCATAAGACCAGGAATAATTGGATTATCATCTATTTTTTTATTTTTTAATAAAATAGAATAGAAAAATAATTGAAAAACAGCGTCATTCCTGTCTTTTCTATCATTAGAAAAAAGACTTTCTAATTCTTTAATTTTCTTTGAATCTCCACCTGTTTTATAGTCAATTATTCTATACGTATTATTTTTTTTATCTATCCTATCAATAATACCAGAAATATTAATTGAAATTTTTTTAGAAATTTTTAACTTTTTAATATAACCTGAATTTTTATCACCCTCCAATGAGAAAATCTCAAATGGAGCATATTTTTCATCTAAAGATATTATCCTTGAGACATAATCTTCCATGATCTCATTTAATATAATATTATTTCCTTCTAAAGAGATATTGTTTTTTTTTCTCAACTTAAAATGAGATTTAATTACCTTATTAATTGCACCTATTATACTATTTTTTAAAACAAAAAAATCGTTAAGGTTTATTAGACCATTATCATTATTTTTAACAACATCACTATAAAGAATCTCTAAAACTTTATGAGTGATTTTACCAAAATCAGGCTTTTGTATCTCTTCCGTAAACTCTTTAGTCTCCCTTATATTAGAAATGTACTTATAGTAAAATCTAAGTGAACAATCCATATAATCTTTTACTCCTGAAGGAGATATATAACCATTATTAAAAAATCTATTTTCTAATAATTCAATTATTTCATCTGATTTATCTATAAAAATCTTCGGTTTTTGAACCAATTCTAATTTATCAGTTATCATATAATTATTAATATTAAATTTAGATTCAGATTCTAATTGCTTGATAAATCGACTTTTTTCTCCTTTTGAGGAAATACTAGAATTAGTATTATATATAAAGGTGATATTTTTTGCTCTTTGTATCACTCTATAGAATAAGTAGCTATATACTTTATCCATTGAATCTTTAGTCTCCAATTTGAATGCTTTTCTAATATTAAAAGGAATAAATGAAATATTAAATGAGCTTCTAGGAAAATCTCCTTCATTCATACTGAGAATATAAACCTGATCAAAATCAAGATTTCTAGACTCTAATACTCCCATTATCTGCAAACCCGATAGAGGTTCTCCTGAGAAAGGAATTCTTGTTGTTTTTAATATTTGATTTAAAAGTTTATGCTGGCTTTCTATGGAATTTAAATTGATTTTTATCTCATCAATTTTATTAATTATTTTAAGAAATGCTCCTATATACTCTCTATCTAACTTACCAATCTCATTAGAGAACTCAAATAAACTATTACATATATTTTTTAGAGAGTCTATAATTGAATTATTCACAAATACATTTTTAAATAATTCAGATTTTTTATCTAAACTTTTATGATCAATATAAATCAACTTATTTTTTCTAATTTTAGATATAAAGTCATCAAAAAGTTTAGAGTTAAATTGATAGATATACGGATGAGAAATAAGATTAATTATATCTTCAAAATAATATGATTTCACATGATTTTTTATAGATGTATTCTTATGAATTTTTGAGATAATATGAAGTAAATCATACAATGGTGTTTCTGATAGATTTAAACCCATAGTAACATTTATTTTATTAACTGTTGTTGGTATAGAGTTTAAAACAGGTAATAACATTTTTTCATCAGGGAGTAATACTAAAACCTTATCTTGATCAAAATTTTTAGATAAAATATTTTTATTTATTAAATTACCTAAAGTCTTACACTGACCAATCTGAGAACCTATACCAATACAATCAAATTTCTTGTCTATAGAATTAAAATTATTAGGTGTGACATCAGGGAATGTAGATTCTAAAATTTTATCTTTTCTATAATCTCTAAATGAATCTCCAGCTTCTTGATTGTAGTCATTAAAGTAATATTTATCATAATCCCAAAAGGCCATACTTTTATGATTTTTAATAAAAAATTTAATGATTTTTGTTTCAGAATTTGATAAATAGCTAAATCCCACAAATAGATAATTTCTTTTTTTATCAATAATCCCAGATTCAATTTTTCTTAAAAACTCTTTAAAAACTAATCCCTTATATGATAATTTATTTTGGATCATAACCTTTTTGTAGTCCTTATATACATTCAATAAAATTTTCCATGTATTATTAAAATTCTTTTGATTTAAAGTCATTTTTGGAAAAAATTTATCCCAGAAAGATTTAATTTTTTCATAATTTTCTTTTTCTAGATAATTAAATGACTCCTCAATTTCTTTCTGATTTTTAATCATCTTAAAGATTTTAGATTCATTTTTTAAGCTTAAGTCAACATCATCAAAATCTTTTATAAGTACCTGCCCCCAATAATAAAACTCATCAAAGGAAACTTTATGTTCTTTACTTTGGTATTTTCCTAGAATATTAAATAACCAATAATTCAATTTTATCTGATCTGCTAAATCATCTGATATTTTAATATCAATATGATCTTGCACAAACTCCTCTATTGTATTAACCTTAGGAGACCATAAAATCTTATTTTTTTGTTTAGATAATGCCTTTTGAAAATACAGCCCTGCTCTTCTGTTAGGAAATACAATAGATAATTTTCTGAAATCTTTATATTTCTTAAGTGTATATTCTACAACCTCCTCTAAAAAAAATCTTTTTCTCATTATATTTTAACAACCTTGTTTAAATCAACATATAGTAAAAAACCATAAATATTTCCTTTATAAATACCAGATAGTAGATTTTTATAATTTATAATTTGATTTTTATAAATTTCAGTATTTTCATCGCCAGTTTTATAGTCAATTACTGCCACAGAATTTTTATCCAGCTCAACAACTCTATCTAATCTATAAACATCACCATTCTCATTTAAAATTTCTATCTCATTGAATGAACAAAGTTTTGGATTGTAATATTCTCTAATTTCATTATTTGATAATAAATCATTTATAAATTTTATAAAATACGATTTTTCATTTTTTGAGATAATATTTTTTTTATAAGCTTTTTCCACCCCATCATTTATATCATCATAATGATATATCAAAGACATTAAATCATGAATCTGATTTCCCCTCTCATTATTTTTAAAATCTACTTCTTTTTCAGCTGATAGTTTAACTTTAATCCTATCTTTCCAAGAATAAGAAGGGAAATTTGATAAATAATAAGATTTTGAAGTTATTTTCTTTTCTTTACTGTAGATTTCACCTTTTGAATAATAATTATCAATTAGTTTATCATTTAAAGTTTTATAAAGTAAATCAGATACATTTTTTATATTTTTTGAAGGTATATTTCCTCTTATAAATAGACCTAATTTTGGCCTGGTAAACGAAACATACATCAAATTAATATTGTCTTCATAAGCCTTTTTTTTCTCAATATCATATGAATCTGGATATAATGTAAATTGATTTGATGACTTATATTTAATAGGATAAGGCATATCAAATTCTTTATTGAAAGTTTTCAAATTGACCCACATGTTTTTTTCCTTACCGCCACTAACATCATTGTCTAGTGACCAATTTAAAAAAGGGATAATCACATGATCAAATTCCAATCCTTTAGACTTATGAATTGTTATTAGCTGTATTGCATCAGACTTAGCGGTAATATTTAATTTTTTATTATTGTTAATTTCCCACCATTCTAAAAAAGAAGATATTTTTGATCCTTTAGTTTGTTTATATTCTATAAGAAGATCCATAAATGCTTGAAGGTAAGGAACTTGATGACTTAGTTTATTAAGACTAAAAATTCTTACAATTTCCTCTACTAGTTCATAAAGTGGAAGTCGAGAAATCTGAAAAATTTTATCTTTAAATTCTCCAGGCAGTAAATTAATTTTTTCTTCATTAGATAAAGAGTAATGCGATTTGTCTTTTGAAATTAATATGTGTCTATAGTAGAAATGAACAATTTCAGAAATAGCCAGTCTATCTTTTAGGTTTCTAAAATATTTAAAAATGCTAATAATAAAATTAACAACCAAAGAAGATTTGATATCTAGTGCGTCTGAAGAAACATGATTGAAATTAAATTCATTAGTTTTTTGTGATTCTAGTATTAATGATTCTGCTATAACTTTAGCTTCATTATTATCTCTTACTATTATTCCAATATCACCAGCTTTATAACCTTTCTCTTGGATTTTTTTAATTGAATCAATAGTATATTCATTTGCAGATTCTTTTTGGTTTTTATTGTCATCAAAATAAACTTCAACATAACCTTTACCTTTCATATCACTTCTACAGCTTTGGATCAAATCTGTATTATAAATATTATCAAGATGTTTTTTTATAGTTTTATTATCAAAACATGTATGAATATTAACAAAAACGTCATTATTAAAATTCACAATATCCTCTCCGCTTCTCCAATTAGTTTTCAATTTATTTACCTGACATAATTCGGGTGGAATATCATTAAAAATATCATTATTTAAAATCTGAGAATCTGAACCTCTCCATCTATAAATACTTTGTTTTATATCTCCAACAATTATATTTTCATATCCTGAAGCAAGTGTTTCTTTAATTAGTGTCCTGAAGTTTTTCCATTGAAAATGACTTGTATCTTGAAACTCATCTATTAGGAAATGATTGATATTGTTACCTACTTTTTCAAAAACAAAAGGAATACTTTCATCTTTAATAATCTGATACAATAACTCAGAAATATCAGAAATTAAAATGACCTCATTATTATCTCTATATTCTCTTAAACTATTTTGTAATTCACCTAAAATACCAAAAGCATAAATGTTATTTGAAATTTCTAATGATGTGTTATACTTTGGGAATTCTTTTTCAAAAATCTCTACTATATCATTTAATTGATTAAACAAATTATTTCTGATAAAAGAAATTAATTGTTCTCTGTTTTTTTGACTTTTAGATACCCAAGCATCTAAATTATCTCTACAGGACAAAACTCTTGTTCCAGGAAATTTTATATTTCCTTCTGAAGAATTTTTTATAAAACCAATGACCCCACTATTGCCATAACTAAAATCATTAATTGAATAATTATTCTTTAAAATTTCATTAAATAATTCTGATGACTTTAACGAAATTTTCTTTTCAAATTTATTTTTTATATCATAAACTTGATTTTTTATTAACTTGATTTTTTTTGAAAAATCTTTTCGAGGCATCTTATTTTCTAATGATTTAAAATCTTCATTAAATAAGTTTTTTAGCATTTTCTTTAATTCAATATCAATAATAAAATCCTTACCTCTATATATTTTTTCTTTAGAGAAATCAATTAACCATTTTGAGATATCGGAATCTTTTTTAATTTTTGATATAAAATTTTTTACTACATCAGTAACTACCATATCAATATCCATTTCAATATTAAATTTTCCCCTAAGCTTTAAATCTCTAGTGAAAGATTGAATTATTGAATAGAAGAAAGTATCGATCGTAGTAATCATAAAATAGGAGTAATTATGAAGAATATTAGATTTTAAATTTTCTGATCTAGCTATAATTTCATCAGGTGAAATATTATAGTATTTTGAAAATTCTAAAATAAGATTTTTTTCTACTCCACTAGAAATTGAGTCAATCATTTCTAGTATTCTTATTTTCATTTCTTCAGCTGCCTTATTTGTAAATGTAACCGCCAATATCTTTTTAAAATAGTTTTTACTTTTCAGAGATAACCTTATATAATTTTTAGCGAGGGTGTAGGTTTTTCCAGATCCTGCAGAAGACTGATAAATTATAAATGACTTTTTTATCACTAGAAATAATTTAGATCTTAATTTAAATAATTATCAAGATTTAAATACCGTAAATTATTTTTTTGATTTAGAAAATAACCATTTCAGGAATTTTCCATCCTGAAAAACATTTTCCCATGAATTATGATCTACGTCTTCAAATTCTGTATATCGATGATGAGGATTTTTATTTATTAAAAAATTAAATGCATCTCTTGAGTTTTTGACTGGAACTACAGAGTCAATTGCACCATGAAAAATCCAGTGAGGAATATTTACTGAATTGTTTAAAATATTAAAATTTGCTCCACCGCAAATAGGAACAGCAGCTGCAAACAAATCAGGCCTTCTGGAAACTAACTCAAATGTACCATATCCACCCATAGATAAACCAGCTATATATATTCTATCACTATCAATAGACTTTTCCTTTATTAGAAATTCAATTAATTGAATAACCATTTTCCCATATATTGAAATTTCTGAAATTTCATTGGTTTCATCTCCAGAAAGCCATGGATCCTTTTTTTCAGAAGACCATCTATTATTGACTTGGCACTGAGGAAAAACAACATAACTACTAAATCTTTTTTTTTGAGCTTTTTCTAAAAAAAAATTACCTCCATGAGTTAATTGTGATATGTTGTTATCACCCCTCTCTCCACTTCCATGTAAGAAAATTATTAAAGGGAATTTTTTCTTTTTACTTTCCTTAGGTTCTAAAATTCTATAAGGTAAAATATTACCTTCATATTTAAATTCTCTAAATAAAAATTTTTCTGGTGAATTAACCTGAGAAATTAAATTTTGAGAATATAAAATGATTACGAAAAATAGGAATCTCATCATAGTAATAATATACTATTTATAAAAATCTTTTAAATCATCTGACATATCTTGGAACCTGTTTTTTATTGATTTCATATCTAAAGAATTTAGTTTAGTTTCCAACTCTTCAATATTAATGAATTCTAATTTATCCAATTTATATGTTTGTTCAAGACCTCTAAACTCAAACTTTAAAACATATTTTAAATCAAGATCAAAAATTGAAATATTAATATCTTCAACAAAAACTTTATTAATTAATCTCATCTATACATAATGATTTTAAATCAGAATATTTGGTTTTTAATTCCTTTAGCTCTGTTAAATATGCAGAAATATTTTTTCTAGCTTCTATTAAATTCCCAAAGAACTCATCACTTTTGTAGAAAGAGTCATTAAATCTATATTTTAAAATTTCAATTTGATTAACATCTGAAGCGTCAGTCTTCCAATTATGTTCTAAAAAAAAATTAACAGATAATTTGTAATTAAATGACAAGAAAAAGTTATCATATTCTTTTGTGTGAACATCATGCCTTTTGAGATCTTCATTAAATAATTTAAATAATCTTGATTTTAATGTTTCAGAGTCAATTCTTTTTATTAGATCAGAACTAATTAATTGATTAAAAATTCCTTCTTGAGGAAAAAAAGATTTTAGAGCTCTACCAACTGATGAGATGTGATATATAATTTTATCTTCAGAAAGCTTTTCATTATATCTTAAATTATCATATAGTTCATCACTACTTTCCAAAGACATTTGCTGAAGTAGTATAAAATTATCAATTTGAATTAAGTCTTGATCAATAATTTTAATTAACTGCTCAATAGAATTATTTTTTCTTTCCTTTTCTACCCTGTCCTGTCTAGCCTGCTCAAAGTATAGAGATATTAATATTCCTAAAAATATAACAACAAACTCAAATGCATATTTTAAATAGTATTTTTTCATATACTAATATTTTTTTATAGTTTGATCAACATCATCTCTCCACTTCATAATACCACCCTCCAAATTATATACATTTTGAAATGAATAACTTTTATCGAGTAAATTAACAACATTTGAACTCCTAGAACCAGTTCTACAATAGATTATAACTTTTTTTTCTTTTGATAACTTATCTAAGTTATCAATTATAGAATACATATTAATTTTTTCTCCCCCAATACAGCAAATATCATACTCATACTCATCTCGAATATCTATAAGTTGATAACTATCATCATCCAAATCCATTAATTTTTTAAGTTCTAATGGTAAGATTTTTTTCATATTAAGCTTTTATAGCTCCTGAAATTCCTCCAGAAACAATATACTTCATTACTTCAGAAGATGAGTTTTTAAGGGGTATAATGTTTTTCTTATCAGTTATAAAAACATTACCACTAAAGTTATAGGAATGAGGTAAATAAACAGAAACCTTTCCTTTAAGGCCTACATTTTGTAAATCTTCACTAGTTACAAAACCTGGCTTATAAAGACTGGATTCTACCTTTACTAAAACTGGCTTATTGAATTTTTTCTTCTCTCCCATAAAGGAGGTCATCAAATCTTTAATTGAAGAATATATAAGATTTAATAAAGGAACGTCTTTTATGAAGTTTTCAAACCAATTAACAAGACCAGTATTATATCTTTTTGCATATGATCCAGCAATAGTGATTATAGAAACAACAAGTAAAAAACTTAGTCCAGGGATATTTTTAGCTACTGGAATTAAACTATCAAGGAAATTATAAAGATACCAAACTACATAAATTGCTGCAGCCATAGGAACAACAAGTAGTAAACCCCTTAGGAAATTATTTATCAGATTCCTCATTGGTTAAATTTATAGAATTTATAGTGTCATTCCAATAAAAGTCTTGAATGCTAGACCCATTAGACCAGTAAGAAGCATAGTGATTCCAAGGCCTTTTAAACCATCTGGAACATGAGAATATTTTAATTTTTCTCTGATTGCAGCAAGAGCAATAATAGCTAAATAAAAGCCTAAACCACTTCCAAACCCAAACGCAGTAGCTTCTTGTAAATTAAAATCTCTTTGAACCATAAATAATGATCCACCCAAAATTGAACAGTTTACAGCTATGAGAGGAAGAAAAATACCTAAAGAACCATATAAAGCAGGTGAAAATTTTTCAATTATCATTTCAACTAATTGAACAAATGATGCAATTACAGCAATAAACATTAATAATTGTAAAAATGTTAGATCTACAGTTGCAAATTCTGGCCCTATCCATGATAGTGCACCCTCATTCAAAATATTTTGTTGAATAAGCCAATTTAACGGCGCTGTACAAGTCAAAACAAAAATTACAGCAAGTCCCAAACCATTTGCAGTACTTACCTTTTTTGACACAGCAAGGAATGAACACATACCAAGAAAATATGCAAATACCATATTATCCATGAATGCACTC
>JAYNOQ010000038.1:0-14580 GCA_038113315.1 Flammeovirgaceae bacterium
TTAATAATGATTAAATCATAAAATTGAAAAGTGACTTATTTTATTTAAATTTGTGCCTCATTTAATAATAAAGGAATCACCAATAATATGGCAAAAAGTTTTAGAGTACTATATGTAGCTTCGGAGATTAAACCCTTCTTAAATGAGACTTATGTTTCTGAGATAGTTAGAAAATTACCACAAGAGATGCAGGAAAAAGGAGTTGAAATAAGGATTTTAGTCCCAAGATTTGGTCTGATAAATGAAAGAAAAAATAGACTTCATGAAGTTGTAAGATTATCAGGATTAAATATATCTATTGGAGATGATGACAAACCACTAATTATTAAAGTTGCTTCAATACCTACTGCAAAACTTCAAGTATATTTTATTGATAATGAAGATTATTTTAAAAGAAAAACTGTATTTAAAAATAAAAGTGGAAAATTCCATAAAGACAATGACGAAAGATGTCTTTTCTTTTGTAGAGGTGTACTTGAAACAGTAATCAAACTTGGCTGGTCACCTGATATCATTCATTGTAATGACTGGATGAGTTCTCTAATACCTTTACTAATTAAAACAACTTTTTCTGATTCACATTTATTTGAAAAAACTAAATGTATTTATTCGATCTATAAAAATGAATTTAAAGAAAAACTCGATAAAAAATTTATTGATAAAATAATGGATGATGATGAAATAGATGAGAAGATGCTTTCTTCTCTAAAATCAAATGATTATAATGGTTTACTAAGTATTGCTGCTGAATACTCAAATGCTGTGATAAGGCCTAAAGAAAAACTTAGTAAAAAAGTAGAAGATACGATTTCCAATATTTCTCCAAAAAAGAAATTGCATATTATTGATGATGATGAAAAATCAGTAGAGTCGCATTATAAATTATATAATGAAGTTCTTAACTAGGTTATTAATTTACTCTTCTTTTATTTTTTACTCTTGTAACGAAACAAGTGAGGTTGGTATTGACGAGATATTAATCAACCAAAAAGAAAAAATTAAAGTTCATTATGCCGAAATTCCATTAGAAACATCAAATGTTTATTTTGATTCAGTTAGAACAGATGATGGAGATTTATATTTTGGGAGAATGAACGACCCGACATTTGGTGATTTAGAGGCAACAGGTTATTTTCAAATTATTTACCAAGAAGGGGTAGATGCATTATTACCTGGTCAATCTTCAGAAAATTATTATATTCCAAATGAATCATCGCAACTTGACTCTGCCGTTCTATATTTAAAATATTCTAAAGGATATGGTGGTTCTGAGTTTGACGAACAGGAAATTACAATCTCTCAAATTGCAGACACTCTATTTTCTTCTGCATTATACACATCTAATAAATATACAGAGATAACAAATGAAGATAAAGGAATTATAGGCCGAACTAGATTTGTTTTTTTTAATTCTACTGATACTGTTTTGAGAATACCAATTAAAGAAACATATGGGAAAAATATATTAAATAGATTAATTGATGGTGCCTCAGATGTTCAACTTTTAGATCAATTAAGAGGTTTAGCAATTATTCC
The DNA here is from genome assembly GCA_038113315.1 of Flammeovirgaceae bacterium. GTDB lineage: Bacteria > Bacteroidota > Bacteroidia > Cytophagales > MED-G16 > MED-G16. The sequence goes on from JAYNOQ010000038.1 coordinate 1,537, forward strand.
TGGAGAGCAAAATAATAGATTAATTGGATTTGATTTAGACCATGAAGACTCAAAATTTGTTCTCTATTTTAATAATCCTGAAGCTGGAAATGCAAGTAGTCCTGCTGAAGATTCTTTACAGTTTGTTTTCAGAATGAATTCAGAATTAACTAAACATTATAGCTACTACAAAATTGATAGATCATCTTCAGAATTATCTGAAGTCGATAATATTAGTAAAAACGAAAAATTTAATTTTCAAGATAAAATATACTGGCAATCAGCATCTGGAATTTATCCTATTCTTAACCTTAATAATTATCATAATTTTCTTGATACGGCTGATAATATAATTTTAAATAAAGTAGAAATTGTTATTGGACCAATTGATAATATAGCCAACACTACACCTCCCTCAAAAGCAATTTATTACATAGCTAGAAATAATAAATTAGATCCTGTTGGGATCATATCCAATCCAGAGGAAAATGTTATAATGAAAGACAATGCTTACTATTCCGAGGACTCTGATCCTTCAGAACATATTTATGATAGCATTGTTTCCTTTTCCTATAAGGGAGAATCGACTGTATTCTTTCAAGAATTAGCAATGGATAATTTATCTGCTAATTCATTGATTGCATTTCCAGAATTTCCAAATTCTTTTGATAAGATGGTAATAGATAAAGACAAGATTTATCTTAAAGTATTTTACACAAAATATAAAAATCAAAATTGATTCCAGAATTAGAAATCTGCACATTTAATTCTACAGATTTTAAAGAAGCTATCAAATATGATATAACTAGAATTGAGCTTTGTCAGAAAAAAGAGTTGGGAGGAATTACTCCTTCAAAAAAAGAAATAAAATTTGCAGCTTCAACTAATGTACCAATCTATCCAATAATTAGACCTAGAGGTGGAAACTTTTCATATAATAAAAGAGAAATTAAATCAATGATTAATTCTATTTCCTTTTCTAAAGAGGTTGGATGTAAAGGAATAGTTTTTGGAATATTAGATAAAAACAAAAATATAGATTCAACAAAGTGTAAAGAATTAGTTAAAGAAGCTAAAGGTATGTCACTAACTTTTCATATGGCATTTGATTTGGTTGAAAATCCTTTTGAATCAATGGAAAAAATTATTGATCTTGGATTCGATAGAATTTTAACTGCAGGCAAAAAAAATAGTGCAATAGAAGGAATTGATCTAATAAACGAACTAGCTCTAAAAGCTGAAAAAAGAATATCGATAATGCCCGGATCTAAATTGAGGGCCTCAAATATTGATAGATTTTTAGATAGTAACTTAATAAATGAATACCATTCATCTTGTTACATAAACAACTCATTTTCTACTCTAGAATTAGAATCTTTAATTAAAAAGATCTACTCCTAAAAAGTTTTTAAAGTTTCTCTCACTTGAAAAAAATAGTAGGATAATATACTGAAAACAATAACTTTCTGCGAGGTAACTTGAACGAAGAGAGATTCATTATTTTCAAAAGGGTTTGGGCCAAACTCCATTATCAAAACAAATAAAAATAAGATTACTGAAAACACTAATGAAACATTATATAATACTTTACTAAAGTCTTCTATTGATTTAATAAATATTGTTTGAACTAGACAATGAAAGAGTAAGGAATAAAACCCAATTTTTACGAAAAGAATATGTAACTCAAATGTTTCGGAATCAGAAGAAAATAAAGCAACACATACAAAGCCAATTAATGAAATTGATATACTAGATATTAGAAGAAATTTAAGAATAGCATTTTTACTTTTTTTAATTACGATCATTAAAAAGTTATAATAAAAAACAGAGTAAGAGACAGCTAAAACTATCATTGAAATATTGAATAGTATTGCAGAATAAAAATTTGGATCACCATTTTTTGCAGTCCACTCTCCTAGATTACTTAAGAAATTATAGAAGAATAAATATCCAACGGTTGAAGAATCTATAATTGTCCCTCCAGGATATAAGACCATAGATACCAAACAAAGTAAACTAAAGATTGATATTCCAAAGTATCCCTGTTTTATAAATGTTTTTCTCATAGTTAAAAATAATAAATCTATATTTATGGAAAGTATTATTTAACTAACATAAAATGAAAATTGCGGTTATAGGTTCAGGAATATGGGGAGCATGTACGGCTTATCATTTAAATCAAGCTGGAGCTGAGGTTAATCTATACGACATGTGGGGAGCTGGAAACTCTAGATCAGGATCAGGTGGTGCATCGAGAATAATTAGACTGGCATATGGAGATGATAAAATTTATACAGAGTTAACAAATAATTCTTTTGATTTTTGGGAGAAGCTATCTAAGGAAAGTGAAAGAAAACTTTACGATGAGTGTGGAATGCTATGGCTTGTAAGCCAAGATGACAACAGCTACATTACAAAATCAAAAAAACATATTGAAAATACAGGAAATAATATTGAGGAGATTTCTAAAACAAAAGCCAAAAAAAAATATCCATTAATTAATTTTGATGATATCAATGAGATATACTTTGAAAGGAGAGCTGGTGCCTTGATGGCAAGTAGATGTTGCAAACAAGTTGTTAGAAAATTTAAGAAAAATGGGGGTAAAGTTTTTTTGGGTGAAGTAAAAATTGACGAAAAAAATTTAGATAAAAAAAGCTCAATAACAATTAATGGTAACATTATACAAGCAGATAAATTTGTTATTGCTTGTGGTCCTTGGAATAGAAAATTACTTCCAGAAATGTTAGAAGGCACAACATATATTTCTAGACAAGAAGTATATTATTTTGGAGTACCTAATAATAAGGCTAATGAATATAACTTAAATAAAATTCCATGCTGGCTTGATTTAAATGCAAATGACCCCTCTTATTATGGAATTCCTTTTCATTTGAATAAAGGATTTAAAATAGCATATGATGAGAGATCAACTATATTTGATCCTGACTCATCAGATAGAATACCTCTACCGGAATTAGTAAAGCGAACAAAATCATATATATATCATAGGTTTCCAGATTTAAAAAATATACCAATTGCAGAGACACGAGTTTGTCAATATGAAAATAGTTTAGATGGAAATTTTATTATGAATTACCATAAAAAAAATGATAAGGTTCTAGTACTATCTGGTAGTTCTGGGCATGGATTTAAACTTGGACCCGGCTTAGGGGAAATGGTTAAAAATATTTTAATTTTTAATGATGAAATTCCAAAAGAATTTAATATTAAAAGACTAAAAACTAAGGACGCTTCATCCCAATACTACAACGCTCAAATTAAATATAAAGAGAATAAAAGGTTATTTAACTAAATGGCAAAATAGTTACTCCAGAAAGTAATTAGATAATCGAGAATGAAGGTTTTCTCTAATATTCAACCAAAAAAAGTTAAAGTCTCCAGCGTGAAAACTTTCTTTCTCAAAAATTTTAATCCAAGGTATATTTAACTCTATAAGTTGTAAGGATCCCTTATTAGACTGAGCTGTAATTTTATTTTCATTTTTGAGTTTTAAGGGTCCAATAGGTTGATTTAATATCTGATATTTAAACATTTGAAAGAAACTAGGCATTAAAATACCTTTATGTGAGTCTAAGGAGCTGATACTTTTATCAGAAGAAAATGTAATTGGATTATTTGCTACAACTTCTTCATAAACTTCATTATCATATGGGTAATAGTTATTTCCGTGAGTATTCCATGACATAAAACAATTCAACTGAATAGGATCGTCACATACAGGAAAATCTTTAAACTGACGGGATACAGGCATACCTATTAGGTAAGCAAGTATTAGTTTATTTTTTAGACTTTTATTCGGTAAAATAACTTCATCAATTAATCTAGCTGCATGAAGAGTACCCTGACTATGAGACGCAATTATTATTTTTTTATCATTATTTTCTTTATCTAAATAGGTTAGAAATGCTCGCTTGATATCGTTATAGGCTAAGTCAAAAGATTCTTTTGCGTATGATTTTAATTTGTTGTTTTCAAATGAAAAAAGTTCTAATGATTTATTAGAGTAAATAAGATCTTTATAATATTTAAAGTTATTCTTGAGTTTAGGGTCTAGAGCAATATCTGTCAAAAGTTCGTTGGTATTATGATAAACTAAACCATCATAAAATAGTTGTCTATATAAAGGTGTGTAGACGTTAGTTATTCCAGCAAAAACACTAGCTTGATTTTTTAAAGCAAGAGCATCTACTCTATTAATATGATCCTCACTTTCCGGGTTTGAGTTCCAAAAATTTCCATTATACCCCCCATAATATACTGTTGGATATATATAGAATACATCTACTTTGTCTTTAAAATTTTCTAGGGAATCAACATAATTTGAAGGCAATGAAATTTCTTTTTTTGGAGATGATATCCAATTCTTCATATACTTATAATCTGGTGCTTTAGGAAACCCAGTATTTGAAACCAAATATTTTGTAGATGTACAGCTAAATAGAAAAAGACTTATTAACAAAAAATAATTTATTCTCATATTTTTAATAAATTAATACTTATATATTTAAATAGACTAACATAAACTCATAATATATAATGGTAAGAATTAAAACTCTCTTATTTCTAGTAATAATTTCCATTAATTATTCTGCAATCTATGGACAAAAAACAGAAAAATATACAAGAAAAATTTATTTTCCTGACATAGATGGATATAAAACTTTACTAAGTGATTTTCATCAGCATACTGTATTTTCTGATGGATCCGTTTGGCCTACAATCAGAGTGGAGGAAGCTATAAAAGATGGATTAGACGCAATATCTCTTACAGAACATCTAGAATATCAACCCTATGCAAAAGATATACCTAACCCAGATAGAAATAGAGCTTATAACATAGCAAAAAGTTTTGCAGAAAATAAAAATAAGTCATTAGACAGAAAACTAATTGTTATAAATGGACAAGAGATAACTAGATCGATGCCACCAGGACATATTAATGCTATTTTTTTAAATGACGCAAATAAACTTTTACATCCTAAAGACTCCTTAAAAGGAATTTTAGCAGCAAATAAACAAAATGGATTTGTCTTTTGGAACCACCCTGCATGGCCAGCACAGAGAAGTGACGGGATTGCAAAATTAGATGAGTTTCATAAATATTTAATTGATAAAAAATTACTTCATGGCATAGAAGTAGTAAACGAATTATCTTATTCAGAAGAAGCTCTCAAGATAGCTTTAGAAAATGACTTAACAATTATGGGAACTTCCGATATACATGGTCTTATTGACTGGTTATTCAAAGTTCCTGACGACAATGAGAGTTCGAATGGCACATTACCAGGTCATAGACCAGTAACCATTATTTTTTCAAAAGATAAATCTGAAAATGGAATCAAGGATGCTCTTTTTGCCGGAAGAACTGCTGTTTTTTTTAATGAATTACTGATAGGAAAAGAAGAAAATCTTAAACCTTTAGTTGAAAAATGTCTTGTTATAAATAATATAAATGATTTAGAACTAGGATATTCAGAGGATGGAAAATCTACAATTAAAAAGGTTGAAATTAAAAATGTTTCAGACGCACCTTTTATCTTGAAGAATCTAAATTCATTCACATTTGAAACAAACAGCGATATAATAAATATAATGCCAAATTCAATTCATTCTATCTCTGTTAAAACAAAAGGGGAGCCTCTTAATGAATTAAAATTTGAGGTACTTAATGGAATAATTGCACCTAAAAAGTATCTAAACATAAGCCTACAAATAGCTAAATAATGGGATTAAATATTTCAAATGAAACAAATGAATTGGTTTCAGTTATATTAGGAATCGCTGATGAAATGGGGAAAAAACCATCTGCAGAAGACTGTATAGATCCAAAAACGAAATATCACATTATTAATAACTCCTACCCTAAAGAAGAAGACTGTAAAATTGAAATAGAAAATTTCAATAATATATTATTTAAAAATGGAGTAGAGGTTTTAAGGCCAAATAGCATACAAAATTTAGATCAAATTTTCACTAGAGATATTGCATTTGTAGTTGGTAATAAAATTTTTGTTCCTGAAATAATAGAATCAAGAAATAGAGAAAAGGATGGAATAAAATATTTTCTTGATAATCTAGAAACAAGTGAAAAAGTGATAATTCCTGAAGAAATTAAAATTGAAGGAGGCGACATTATAATCCATAATGACTTTATTTTCATTGGATACTCAGATGATAATTCATATAAAGTTTCCAGAACTTCACCAGAATCAATTCAATTTATACAAAAACATTTCCCGGATAAGGAAGTACTAGGTTTCAATCTTTTTAAAGATGACGACGACCCTTACAAAAGTGTTTTACACCTAGATTGTGCAATGCAACCAGTAGGGAAAGAAAATATAATTATATATGAAGAGGGTTTTAAAAATATAAATGAACTAGATAAGCTAAAGAAAGTATTTGGAAAAAATAATATGATCCAAATTGATGAGAATGAAATGTACCAAGGATTCTCAAATATTTTTTCAATAAGTAATGATATTGTAGTTTCTGACTCTACATTTACAAGATTAAATAGTATTCTTAAAAGCTTAAATATAAAAGTTGAAGAAGTCTATTATAGAGAAATATCTAAATTTGGTGGATTATTCCGTTGTTCAACTTTACCAATTAATAGATCAGACTAAAAATAGCTTATTTGTCATTAATTGATTATTTTACAATAATTTTTTAGGATACAATTAAGGATACACTATTGAAAATTCAACTCTGGAAGAGAAAAAACTATAGTAAAGACAGGTATAACTTATACATAAGATATAGGATAAGTCAGAATAAGGCTAAGGTAGAAAGTCTGAATTTATGGGAATGGATTTCTCCAAAAGGAAAAGTAGAAACAAAACACAACTATGACGTGAAGATTGCTTGTGATGAAATACTAAGAAGGACTAGAGATGACATAGAGAATGGAAGATCAAATATTAATATAGATCAAAGCAATGACTACTCATTTAAAAATGCATTTTTTAAATATTCAAAAATTAATAATACACAAGCTGTTTACAGATTTATAAAAAATCAAAAAGAAAATGTAGACCTATTAAGCTTAGGAGATATTAATGAGAAGTTCCTAAATGAACTCAAAATATTAATAGAAAACAAAATAGCAGGGAATGATATTATGGGTAGTACAGCATCAAAATATTGGAACAATTTTAAGACAGTACTAATTAATATAAATAAAAATGGCCTATGTGAATACCCGAAAGTATCGGGAATTAAGTATTCAAAAAAGAAAAGAACAAATAAAGTATTTTCAAAAAGTGAAATTGAAAAATTGAGAAGAAATAAATCAAATAATAATTTAATAAATGCTTTCTTATTTACTTGCGCTACCGGAACCAAGCTATCTATTATTAGAAAACTGAAGTGGGGTGAAATTAAAAATAATAATAACCACAACTACTACATACGATTTAAATCTAAAAATAAAGAAAGAATAATACCTTTTGATTTAGAAACAAGACTATATCTTGGCAAGAGAAAAAAAGATAATACATATGTTTTTAACCTAGATAAAAATAAATCTAGCTTATCGAGACAATTCAAGAAGGAACTTATGAAAGCAAATATTGATGTTCATAAAAATTATGATGATGGCATAAACACTTATGCTAAAGACATGTATGCTAAAACAAAAAATATTTATCTAATATCTGCAAGTTTAGGACACAACTCCATTAATAAGACTAAAGAACACTATCCTTATATGGAAGAAAAAGATATTTTTAAAAATTATTTTGAAATTAAACCAAAAGAAGAGAAAAGTGTTAAAAGGAAAATTGGTAAAAAATTATTTAAAAAAGGAAATTTATTAGGCTATAAAAAGGATACACTATAGGATACACTATACAAAAAAAACCTCATAAGCTCTAATAATATAATAAATAAATAAAAAAAAGAATGAAACAAACAACTTCTAATCTTATAATGGTAAGACCAAAACACTTCAATTTCAACAAGGAAACTGCCGAAAACAATCATTTTCAAAAAGAAGAAAAAAATATCACAGCAATAGAAATTAGAGATAAAGCAATCAAAGAGTTTAATTCATTTTCTAAGCTTTTAACTAAGAAGGGCATAGAAGTCAAAATTTTTAATGATAGAGATGATATTATAACAACTGATAGTGTGTTTCCAAATAATTGGATATCGTTTCATGAAAATGGAGATATTTTTTTATATCCAATGTATTCAAAGAATCGAAGAAAGGAGAGAAGATCAGACATAGTAAAGGAGTTAATTAATATGGGTTACCATGTTAAATCAACTATTGACCTAACCCACTTTGAAAATGAAAATAAATTTCTTGAGGGCACCGGAAGTATGGTTCTTGACAGAGAAAATAAAATTTGTTATGCAGCAGTTTCAGAAAGGACTAATCATAATCTATTAATAGAGTTTTGCTCAAAAACTGAATTTGAGCTCGTATCGTTTAAATCTTATCAGTCCGTTGGAAATAAGAGAAAAGAAATATACCATACAAATGTAATTATGTGCATTGCAGATAAATACGCTATAATATGCCTTGAAAGCGTTGATAATAAGAAGGAAAAAGAAAAAATTATTGAAAAATTAAAGGATACAAACAAAAAAATAATAAAGATATCTGAAGATCAATGCAGTAAATTTGCAGGCAATATGCTTCAAGTAGAAAATGTAAAAAATGAAAAGTTTTTGATAATGAGTGAGTCTGCTTTTAATTCATTAGACGATAAACAATTAGCAACAATTAATGAATTTAATGAAATAATTTACTCAGATTTAAAAACCATTGAAAAGTTAGGGGGAGGAAGCGCAAGATGCATGATTGCTGAAAATTTTTTAAGAAAAAAATAAAATATTAAATTGTAAAAAAACACAAAACCATGAAAGAACCAATATTAACAAAGAATGCACCACAACCAATAGGACCATATAGTCAAGCTATAAAATATGATAATATGCTTTTCATTTCAGGTCAAATTCCTATGAATCCAGAAACTGAAAAATTAGTTGATTCGGGAATATCTGATGAAACAACACAAGTTATGAAAAACTTAGAAGCTGTCCTTATAAAGTCTGGAATGTCATTTAAAGATGTTGTCAAGACAACTATTTTCCTTAAGAGTATGGATGATTTTGCATTAGTTAATTCGGAATATGGAAAAAGTTTTGAGGGTAGCACACCTCCCGCAAGAGAGACAGTTGAAGTATCTAAGTTGCCACTAAATGTCAATGTTGAAATTTCTTGTGTTGCAATAAAGAAATAAATGTCAAAGGTAAGGCTAAGATTTGCACCCAGTCCTACAGGACCCTTGCACATAGGAGGTCTCCGAACTGCGCTTTATAACTATTTAATTGCTAAAAGTCTACAAGGAAGCTTCATTTTAAGAATAGAGGACACTGACCAAAACAGATTTGATGAGCGTGCTGAGAGGCACATAACTGAATCCCTATTATGGTCAAAAATTATACCTGATGAAAGTCCTGAAAACCCTGGGAAATATGGACCATACAGACAATCTGAGAGAAAAGAAATATATCAAAAATATGTTCAAAGACTAATTGATGAGGGGAAAGCTTATTATGCTTTTGATAATAAAGAGCAACTTGACAAGTTAAGATCAGAACACGAAAAAAAAGGGGAAACATTCGTATATAACTGGAAGAACAGAAGTCAACTACGAAATTCGATTTCATTAAATAAAGAGGAAGTAAAAAAAGAATTAGAAAAAGGAGATTACGTAGTTCGGTTTAATTCATACGAAGAAAAAAATAAAAATGAGTTCATAACTATTAAAGATGAAATAAGAGGAGAAATAAAAGTAGACTTAAAAATATTAGATGATAAAATAATTTTGAAAAATGATGGGATGCCGACTTATCATTTAGCAAATGTAGTTGATGACCACCTTATGGAAATATCACATGTTATAAGAGGTGAGGAATGGCTACCTTCATTAGCTCTTCATCAACTTTTATATAATGCTTTTCAGTGGAATAAACCTATTTTTGCTCACTTACCATTAATCTTGAAGCCAACAGGAAAAGGAAAATTAAGCAAAAGAGACGGAGAGAAATTTGGCATTCCAGTTTATCCTATTGAATGGAAAGAAAGTGAGAGTTTAACTTATAAAGGATTTAGAGAGATTGGCTTTGAAATTGAAGCTTTTATTAATTTTATCTGTATGATTGGTTGGAATCCAGGAACAGAAGATGAAATTTTTACATTAGAAAATTTGACTAAAATTTTTGATACCAAAAGAATAATAAAAAGCGGAGCAAAATATGATTACGAAAAAGCAAAATGGTTTAATCTTGAACATTTAAAAAAAATCAAAACAGATTCACTTAAAAAAGAATTTGAGAATAAAATATTAAAAGCAAATAAAGATTTTTTAGAGGAGAAAATGCTTGACAAGCTCATTGATTTAGCTAAGAATAGAATAAATTTCAGAAAGAATCTGGCTGAAGAAACAAATAAAATTCTTAGCTATGATGAAAACAAACTAAGAGATAATTTGCTTAAAATAAATTTTAACAGTGGCTTGATAAAATTGATTGAATTTTTTCATAAAGAAATTAAAAGAACAAATAACCTAAAAGATCTAAAAGAGAAATATTTTCTTGAAATGAAAAATTTAAATATAAAGGTTGGAGACGGCATGAAAGGTTTAAGACTCTCTCTAACTTCAGAGATTAGTGGAGCTGACCTCTTCACAATTATTGAAATCTTAAATATTGAAATAATTAATTACAGACTAACTAATAGCTTAAAAATAATGTATGATAAAAGTAGGGATAACTAAAGAATTTAAAATACCAAATGATTTTAGAACACCATTTACTCCTAAACAAAGTAAAATTATAGATGATTCCTCAAATTTCAGATTAGTATGTCAAAGAAGTGAAATACGATGTTATAAAGATGATGAGTATTTAGAAAACAAAATTTCACTTGTTGACAAATTAGATGATTGTGATGTTATTTTCGGAATAAAAGAAGTTCCTATTAGAAAGCTGATTGACAATAAAACATATTTTATGTTCTCTCATACAATCAAAAAACAAAAACAAAACAAAGAACTACTTCAAAAAATAATTGAAAAAAAAATAAGATTAATTGACTACGAATGCTTAACTGAAAACAATCAAAGAATTATTGCATTTGGAAAATATGCTGGGATAGCAGGTTCATATAATGCATTAATTGCTTTCGGTCATAAATATAATTTTTTTGAACTCAAAAGACTTAGTCATTATAAAGACACAGAAGACCTTTACAGGTTCACTAATAAATTTAAAATTGATTCATCAATTAAAATAGTAGTTATTGGAGATGGCAGGGTTGCGCAAGGAGCAGTGGAATTACTAGAGTCTTTTAATATCAAAAAAGTTACTATAGATGATTATATAAATAAAAAATTCAATGGACCATGCTTTTGCCAGTTATCTGTTACTGATTATATAAGAAAGAAAGATAAAAAACCTTTTAAACAAGAGGAGTATTTTTCAAACCCTGAGGCTTTTCAGTCTAACTTTGATATGTTCAGTGATAAAACTGATATATTGATTAATGCTGCATATTGGGATCCTAGATCACCCAGACTTTTTGAGGAAGATGATATTAATGAAAACTTTAAGCCTAAAATAATAGGTGATATAAGCTGTGATATTAACGGAGCTATACCATGTACAAAAAAAGCATCAACAATTGAAAAGCCATTCTTTGATTATTGTATAAAAACAAAAAAAATAGAGGAGCCTTTTAATAAAGAAGATAATATAACAATAATGTCAATAGATAATTTGCCATCAGAACTACCAAGAGATTCATCTAGATACTTTGGAAATATTTTAGTCGAAAAAATTTTACCCTTATTAAGCTTAGAAGGAAATGAAATTATTGAAAATGCAACAATTACAAAAAACGGAGAATTAACAGAAAAATTTAAATTTCTAGCAGATTATATAATCTAAATATTCACAGAATTTAATAGTTTATAAAACTCATCTCTCTTGTTATAGATATTAAAGTCACCACCATACATTTCGGTGACAGTTGAGCTTGTATAATCTTTAATCCCCCTTGATGATACGCACATGTGCTTCGCCTCAATAACAACCATTACACTATCCGTATCAAGAACGTTTTTAAGTTCATCATAAATCTGTTTTGTCAATCTCTCTTGAACTTGAGGTCTGTGAGAATAATATTGAACAATTCTGTTGAGCTTTGACAAACCAATTACCTTACCGCTAGATATGTAGGAAACATGTGCTTTTCCAGTGATAGGAAGAAAATGATGTTCACATGTTGAATTTAAATTTATATTTTTTTCAATAAGCATTTTATTGTAGTTATACTTATTATCAAATAATGAAATCTTAGGTTTGTTTTCTGGATCTAGTCCGCTGAAAATTTCTTTAACATACATCTTAGCAACTCTGTAAGGAGTACCACTTATACTATCATCATTAAGGTCAAGCCCTAACTCATCAACTATTTTCGTGAAATGCTTTTCAATATTTTTGATTTTCTCATCATTAGATTTTACGAAGGCGTCGTCTCTTAAAGGAGTTTCAAGAGAGAAGAGCTCATGATTGTCACCAATTAATTCAATTTTTTTTGTGTCCATAATTATAATTTATAATTCATTTATACTAAAAATAGAGGAAAATGTTTCTCTAGAACTTTTTATTGTCACGAAGAGTCACTGTTCTATTAAATATTTTATCAGATTTTTTACTATCTAATTTAAAGTATCCTTTTCTCTGAAACTGATAATATTTGTCAAATTCAACATTATTTATGTTTTTCTCCGCACAAGCATTTTTAAAAGTTTGAAGAGAGTTCTCATTAAGGGAGTCTTTAAAATCATTTTCCTTATCATCATCTGGTGACTCAGAATTAAACAATTTATCATATACATTCACAGATATATTTTCGTAATTGTTTTTATCAACCCAATGAATAGTTCCTTTAACTTTTCTTAAACTTTCAGGTGATCCTGAACCACTTTTTGATTTTGGGTCATAGCTACAATAAATTTTAGA
>JAYNOQ010000039.1:0-14546 GCA_038113315.1 Flammeovirgaceae bacterium
AGGAAGAAGATTCTAAAAAATAATCCTGATGGGATTCACCCAAATAGGGAAAATAACAAAACATAAGGGACTAAAGGGCTATTGTATCTTAAAATTAAATTTAGATATTGAATTTGATTTTAAGAACATCAATTCTTTGTATTTAGAATTAAGAGGTAGCAAGGTGCCTTTTTCTATTGAAAAGCTATCAATAATTAATACAACAACAATTGAGTTAAAATTTAAAGATTATAATTCTAGAGAAGATAACAATATGCTAATAAACACAAATGTTTTTATAGAAAATAAAAGCGGAATAAAATTCGAAAGTGAACTTTCCAAAATAATTGGATATGAAGTAAAAGAAAATAATAAAGTTATAGGCACTATAACCAACTTTCATAAAAAGAATCAACCAATACTATTTTGTGATATTAATAATAAAGAAATTATGATTCCATATACTAAAGAAATAATTCACAGGGTTGATAATTTTAAAAAAGAGATTCACGTAATTATTCCAAAAGGATTATTAGATTTAAATTAATGAACCATATTGACATAATCACATGCCAACCAGAACTCTTGGATAGTCCTTTGAATAATAGCATTTTAAAGATTGCTCAAGAGAAAAAGCTAGTTAATATAAAAATTCATAATCTCAGAGATTTTTCCGATAACAAGCACAAAAAAGTTGATGATTATGCTTTTGGTGGTGGAGGTGGCATGGTACTAAAGATTGAACCAATATTCAACTGTATTAAGTTTATTAAAAAAAATAAAAAAGTTGATGAAATTATTTACATGTCCCCTGATGGAGAAAAACTAAACCAAAAAACAAGTAACTCACTATCATTAAGAGAGAACATAGTAATTTTATGCGGTCACTATAAAGGAATAGATGAAAGAGTAAGGAAACATTTAATTACTAAAGAGATAAGCATTGGAGACTATGTGCTAACAGGAGGAGAATTACCTGCAGCAATATTAATTGATTCAATAATAAGATTGATTCCTGGAGTAGTTTCTAATGAATCTGCAGCCCTTTCTGATTCATTTCAGGATAACTTACTGGGACACCCAAATTACACGAGACCCGCCGATTTTAATGGATGGAAAGTACCCGAGATTCTTCTTTCTGGAAATCAAAAGGAAATTGATGAATGGAGAATAAAAACGTCTTATAAAAAAACAAAAAAACAAAGGCCAGATTTACTAGATTAGATTTTAAAATCTAATGAAACTAAAAGAGCATTTTTTGTTGACCAATTAACTACTGAATTTTCAACATCCCTGTACATCTCAATTAAATAAGCAAGTCTAAAATCAAAAGGCATTTTCTTTACTTTAAATTTTGAACCAAAACTTAATCTATTCCTCTTTAAACTTTCTTTTGATATGAAAATTTCATTATAAACAAAGGGTTTAATTCTCTTGATGTTATCATATTCATATTGATACCTTATCCTATACCTTAAGAAAGCTTTATCCCCTTCCTTAATCCTTAAAGCATTCCTTAGTCTAAGTTTCATGTTATTATTTACCTCGTACTCAAACTCTACGAAAGGTCTTTTTTCTGAAGATTTGATCCTGTGTAATTCTCTGTAGTAAATGCCAAATGATGACTTATTTAATTTATACTCTAAGCCCATATTAAACCAAGAGGTGACAGAACTACTTTCTTTATGATCATATTTATTCCTATACTTAAACTTCACATCTAAATTATCAATAACCTCCCCTTTTAAACTTATAGTTGGCCATGTCTGAAACGTAGACTGTGAAAACAAGTTAGTACTCAAAAACAAAAAAAAGATAATTATCCTTACCATATTACTCTGCAATATAGAAATTATCAAACAAAAAAGCCTCTCAAAAAGTGAGAGGCAATTAGTATTTAACTAAACTGTAAAGTATTATTATTTAAATAAATCAAATTTAAACCCAGCAGTATATCTTGCTCCATAGAACTCCTCCTGCATTAAATATTCCTCGGTTCCTTGATAGTATCTTAAGGGTTGATTTGTAAGGTTTTTAGCCTGAAGGTAAAATCTTAAATTATCAGAAAATGAATATGAAGCGTTAACGTCTAGGAAAGATTGAGAGTCATAGTATCTATCCTCCATAATCTCACCACCAAACTCATCAATATATGAATCAGTTACATTATAAGAAACTCTTATGTTAAACTTATTTGTTTCGTAATCTAAAGAAACATTAAATGTATTCTTAGCTGCTCCTGGAAGAGGTGTTTTATCAAGATCTGATCTATTTAATACTCCTTCGGTGTTAGTGTCAGCAAACGTATAGTTTGCATAGAGACCTAAATTTTTTAGTATTTGCCTTTGGAAAGCAACTTCAAAACCAAATACTGAAGCACTTGCTCCGTTCCTTGGTTGCGTTATTTCCAGCTCTCCATTGTATCCTGAATATGTACCATCATATTGATATGAGTATATAAAGTCTCTTAAGTCTTTATAGAATAAACCAGCAGAAAATAATCCGACCGTTGAAAAGTATGTCTCATAATTCAAATCTAAATTCATAGCCTTCATCGGTTTCAATGATGGATTTCCTAAATTTAATTCCTCATCTTCTTCAATATATTCTTGGTATGGAACTAAATCATAATAGTTAGGTCTTGCTATACTATTAGTATATGACAATCTTAAGGCAGAGTTCTCAGATGGATTTAATTTAAATAAAACAGCCGGTAAAAAGTTTGAATAATTATCTTTTTGTGGATCAGTAATAGTAACTGACTCATTTTCATAATCAACATCTCTTCCGGTATATTCTAAACTTGTCGCCTCAAATCTACCACCTGCTATAAGAGATAAATTATCTGTCAGGTTCATGTCTACCATTGCGTAAGCAGCAAATATATTTTCATTTGCGTCATAATTTCCTGCCGCAAACTCATCAAGAAGTAATTCCGATTCGAAACTACCTCCGGTTAAATCTAAACCTCCTAAATATCCTGTCGTCACAAAGTTACCTCCAAGATATTGTCCTCCGGCAAGATAATCTGAATCTGATTGATCAATTAACGGAAATTCATTTAGCCTAGATCCAACTAATGTTCCATCATACTCTGACCAAGTATTATTTCTATGTTTTGTTTTTGCTCTATTCTTTAAACCAAATTTTAATATACCGTCATCTGTTATCGGTAAAGTAAAATCAACTTTTGCGTTAACTTCATTTTCATAAGTCCATTTTTGTGCTTCCTCAGGATTTCTTGCTTTAGATGCTTCCCAAGCTGTAGGATCTTCATAATTAACAAGTGGCCTTGAGGGATCAGATATATCTAATATAATAGGAACATCACTATTTCTAAATGTAAGATATCTTTCGTTTGGTCTTTCTTCAGAAGCTCTTGAAAAATTAACCATCCAATCTATTTTTAGCTTAGAAGCGGCAAGGTGATCTCCTCCTAAGGTTATATTAGAAGCTTTCTGATCTTCTAATCTTGTCCCCTTATTTCTATCATCATCGATACCACCTTTAGTTTGTCTTTCAATTCTTGCAGTCGTCTTAAATCTTCCATTTCCAAGGGACTCAAATCCATCTTCAAATCCATCAGTAATTTTCTTATATCTTAGTCTAAATCTATTTTCCCAGTCATCTCTATGGTTATAAAGAGTATTTAAATAAATTTTACTAGAACTTGAAAATTCATAATCCAGGTTAAGAGATATGCTTTTTCTTTCCCTCTTAACATAGTATGTTCTAATGTCCATTTCATCTGGGACCCAATTTCCGCCTTCAGCCTCTGCCCATTCAGCTTCAATGTTATCTGAACCAAACTCTCTATTATTATAAGACCCTGACAATAAAAAACCAAAATTTCCTAATCTGTTACCAAGAACAAATGACCCATTGTATATAGGTTTAGAAGTTATTGGAGTGTAACCAGAACCTAAATCTGCTGAAAACCTAAATCCATCTGGAGCAGATCTAGTCACAAGGTTTACAACTCCACCTACAGCATCGCCATCCATGTAAGGTAGAGTAGCTTTATTAACTTCGATTGTTTGAATCATATCAGCTGGAATAAGATCAAGTTGTACATTTCTATTATCACCTTCTGCTGATGGAATTCTTGAGCCATCAATCATAACAGAATTTAAAGCTGAAGCCAAACCTCTAACAACAATATTTCTTGCTTCTCCTTGGTCACCTTGCATTGTTATCCCAGGAATTCTTTTTAAAGCATCTCCCATATTAGAATCAGGAAATTTACCAGTTTGATCAGATGATATAATATTAGTAATATTTACATTATTCTTTTGTTCATTTATAGCTCTAGCCTGACCTTGTAAATTATTTCCTATAATAATTATTTCATCCCCAACCAAAACACCTGACTCTAAAGCAATATCAATCTCGGTATTAGAAGAACCTTGAACTGAAATTTCTTTTTCGATATCTGAATAACCAATATAGGTTATAATTAAGGTATAATCACTTGGTATAACATTAGGTAAAACAAAATTTCCACTAACATCAGAAATAGTACCATAGTCAGTACCCTTTAAAATAATATTTGCACCTGGTAAGGGAAGTCCATTATCACTGTCCGTGATTTTTCCAACAACTGCACCATTTTGTGCATAAATCACAGATGAAAAAAAGCTAAATAAAAGAATAAATATATGTTTCATAATTATAAATTTTTGACAAACTTATAATTGTGATGTTAAGCTAATATTAAGAAGATATTATTTTTAAATATGAATTATATTCCATTAAAGGATTAGATGAAAGGGTTATATCATAAAATAAATCCCTCTTTTTTTTATAATTAACACGAAGATCTCCACCTCTTGCTTTTATCAAAGGAAAATAATCTTCAAATATCTTTGAACACACAACAGAAGAAGCAACAGCTCCTGTACCACAACTTAAAGTTTCTCTCTCAACACCTTTCTCAAATGTTCTTATATAGATTAAATTATTTTCCTTTTGAATAAAATTTATATTACAAGGTAAGTTGTCATAAAAATCAGAAGATTTTATTTTAGTTACTTCTTGTATAATATCAACTTTATTTAAGTCATCAACAAACTCAACATAATGAGGGGCTCCAGAATTAACAAAATAACCGTTATTGATTTTTTTTATCTTTGATATATCAACCATTTTTATTTTTATTTCTGGATCTATTATTGCATTATATTTTTTTCCATATGATTGGAAGGAACACTGATTTTTAATTAATTTTTTTGATTTTAGATAATGTACTGAACAGATACTCCCATTCCCACAAAAGCTTTTTGAACCATCAGGATTAAAAAAGATTAACTTAAAATCAAATTTTTCAGATGGATATAATAAGAGAAGACCATCAGAATCCCTTACTTCACTAGTTGATATAATTTTTGATATAACTTGATTAGAAAGCGGCTTTACATTTAGGTTATCTATTAACACAAAGCTATTTCCGGAGGATTGATATTTATAGTATTTAATTTGCATAAAAAAACCTATCAATTTGATAGGTTTAAAATTAAATTTTTTCTTTGATCTTAGCGCTCTTACCTTTTCTTTTTCTTAAATAGAAAATTCTAGCTCTTCTTACCTTCCCTCTTCTAAGAACTTCAATTTTTTCAATATTAGGAGAAAATATCGGCATAATTTTTTCTACAGCAATTGAATCTGAAATTTTTCTAACAGTAAAAGTTTCTCCGTTTGAACCTACATTTTTTCTTTGTAGTACTGTACCTTGAAACTGCTGTATTCTTTCTTTATTACCTTCTCTAATTTTAACATGGACATTAATAGTATCGCCAGCACTAAAATCAGGAAAGCTCTTGCTTAGTTCTTTATTCTCCTTACTTAAATTAATATCAGCTATTGCCATTGTTATTTTTTAGGTGTGCAAATATAGTCTATTTTTAAATTTTTAAAATTTTCTTGGTCTAAATTTTATTTTATTGAAATTCACCCTTAATCTGAGCCCATGAGTAATAATGAAAAGATAAATCATCACTCATTGCCACAAATAATCCATCTTGAAATGGTTCAGGAAATGGACCAGGATGAAATTCAGATCCATCTGAATCAATGCAGTTAACATAGAAATTACCTATCTCGTTGTAGTCATCTTCAGGAGAGAAAATTCTAAATTGATTTACTTCTTGTTGGTCAGAGACAACAACAAAATTCTTTCCATCCTTATAAATAACACTGATACCTTCTTGATCCCCCACAAAATTTTTAGCAAATGTTATTATTTCTTGATTTCCTAAAAGTGGATTAGCGTAATATGCTCTAACGCCAAAACCTTCATCAGAATAATAAATTATATTCTTTTTCTTATCTACAGCTATCGCTTCAATTTCATTTTTCCCAGAAAACTCACCAAAACTTCTCTGATAAATTAATCTGAATTTACCTTCATCAAAATTTAATTTGTATTGGTTTATATATTCACCTGATTTTCCAGTTTTTTTTCCAATAATTGCATGAGCATTACCTTCATCATCCTTCCATAATGCAACTCCCATAGGTTCTGGATTTTTTTCATTTTCAAAAACTCTAAGTCCTCCACCGTCTAGTTCTCGCATATCTGGTAATGAAAAAATTCTTAAATTATTTTTAAATCTTTCTGTAGTGACTACTATATCAATTGTATCATCACCTAAATTAACATTGTAAATGACGTCAACATTATTAGGTCTTGATAAATTATATATAGTTTTATTTTTATCAATCTTTCCATCTAATCCATATACAACCAAAGCCCCATTTTCATCTTTTTGAGTACCAATAATTAAACTTTCTGAAGGGTTAGTTTTGTTGTACCAAATTGCTGGATCATCAATATCTCTTTCAACTTTTTCGGTCTGTACTAAAGAGGAAATTATATTTATTTTTGAATAATCAATATTTGAGAAATTACAGCCTGCACTAACAAATAAAATAAGTAGATATTTTTTCATAATTTCGCAATTATAATAAACGATTTAAATATATCTGATTATCAATTGTTAAATTTGTGTTAAGACTATGTTTGGCTTCATAAAAAAAATTTTAGGTTCAAAATCTGATAAAGATCTAAAGGATCTCTATCCTTTAGTTGATGATATCAATATAGAATTTGATAAACTTAAAAACATATCAGATGATGAGTTAAGAAATAAGACTTTTGAGTTTAAAAAAATAATTCAAAATAATCTTAATGATTCTAATCAAGTAATTGATAGCCTAAGAGAAAAATATAAAAAATCAGATGGTTCATTGTCTGAAAAAGAAAATATTCTAAATGAAATAGATTCCCTTAAGGAATCGCAAAAAGAGATTATTGAAAAAACTCTTAATGAACTTTTACCAGAAGCATTTGCAGTTGTAAAGGAAACAGCAAGAAGATTTACTGAAAATGAAAGTTTGGAAGTTACCGCTTCAGACTTCGATAGAGAATTAGCAAGTAAGAAAGATAATATTGAAATTGATGGATCTAAAGCTGTTTGGTATAATGAGTGGTCTGCTGCAGGAGTTGATATAAAATGGAATATGATTCACTACGATGTTCAATTAATCGGAGGGATTGTTTTACATCAAGGAAAAATTTCAGAAATGGCTACGGGTGAAGGGAAAACACTAGTTGCAACACTTCCAGCTTATTTAAACGCTCTATCAGAAAGAGGTGTCCATATAGTGACAGTAAATGACTACTTAGCAAAAAGAGATGCTGAATGGAATGCTCCAATATTTGAATTTCACGGACTAAGAGTTGACTGCATAGATAAACATGAGTCTAATTCAAAAGATAGGATAAATGCTTACAATGCAGATATTACGTATGGAACGAATAATGAATTTGGATTTGATTACTTAAGAGATAATATGGTTAGAGAGAAGGGTGAATTAGTTCAAAGAGAACATAATTTTGCCATGGTAGATGAGGTAGACTCAGTCCTAATCGATGAGGCGAGAACTCCATTAATTATTTCTGGACCAGTCCCAAGAGGTGATGATCATGAGTTTTTTGAACTTAAACCTAGAATTCAAAAATTATTTGATTTACAAAAAAAACTTGTAACACAATATTTAGCTGAGGCAAAAAAATTTATATCAGAAGGCAAGGAAGATGAAGGTGGATTATCATTATTTAGAGCACATAGAGGATTACCAAAATATAAGCCTCTCATAAAATATTTAAGCGAGATAGGTACTAAGGCTATAATGCAAAAAACTGAAAACTATTACCTTCAAGATAATTCAAAATTGATGCCAGAAGCTGACGAGCCTCTTTATTTTACTATTGAAGAAAAAAGCAACAGCATTCAACTTACTGAAAAAGGAATTGATAATATTACTAGCTCAGGTGATGATAATAACTTTTTTATTGTTCCAGACATTGGAGTAGACATAAATAAACTTGAGAACTCTGATAAACCAATTGATGAGATAGCAAAAGAAAAGGAAAAAATAATTCAAGATTATAGTATTAAAACAAAGAGAATACACACAATTAATCAACTACTTAAAGCATACTCCATGTTTGAGAAAGATCAAGAATACGTTGTAATTGATTCTAAAGTTAAAATTGTTGATGAACAAACAGGTAGAATAATGGAGGGAAGAAGATATTCTGATGGTCTTCATCAAGCAATAGAAGCAAAAGAAAACGTAAAAATTGAAGATGCCTCTCAAACCTATGCTACGATTACGTTACAAAATTACTTTAGAATGTATAATAAGTTATCAGGAATGACGGGTACTGCTGAGACCGAGGCTGGAGAATTTTGGGAAATATATAAACTTGATTGTGTTGTTATCCCAACAAATAGAGAGATTTCTAGATCTGACATGGAAGACAAAGTCTACAAAACATTAAAAGGAAAATTCAATGCAGTTATAGATGAAATTGAAGAACTTAGAAACAATGGAAGACCAATTTTAGTCGGTACTACTTCTGTTGAAATTTCAGAATTATTAAGTAGAATGCTTAATATGAAAAAAATTAAACATCAAGTTTTAAATGCAAAACAACATGCGAAAGAAGCCGATATAGTAGCTGAAGCGGGTAAGCCTGGAACTGTAACAATAGCAACTAACATGGCAGGTAGAGGCACTGACATTAAATTAACCAAAGAATCTAGAGAGAGTGGTGGACTAGCAATAGTTGGAACAGAAAGACATGAATCAAGAAGAGTAGATAGACAGTTAAGAGGTAGGTCAGGTAGACAAGGAGATGTAGGTTCATCTCAATTTTTTGTTTCTCTTGAAGATAACCTCATGAGACTTTTTGGATCTGACAGAATGATAAAAGTTATGGACAGAATGAATATGGATGAAGATGAAGTAATTCAACATAGCATGATAACTAAATCGATTGAGAGAGCTCAAAAGAAGGTTGAAGAAAATAACTTTGCAATAAGAAAAAGATTATTGGAATATGATAATGTAATGAATTCTCAAAGGGAGGTGATTTACAAAAAAAGAAGAAATGCCATAAATGGTGAAAGACTTGATGTAGATATACTTAACATGCTTTATGATACATGTGAAGATATTGTATTAACCACTAAAGATTCTGAAAACTACGATGATTTTAGATTAAATGTATTAACTGTTCTAGGTTTAGACTTTAGTGATTATTCAAATGAGGAATTTTATAAAAGTGATAGCTCAACTATAACAAAAAAATTATATCAAAACGTTATTGAAAATTATGAAAAAAAGAATAGCAGTATAATTTCAGCTGCAATGCCAATAATTAAAAAAATAAAAAAAGAAAGAGGTGCAGTTGTCAAGGATGTACTTATTCCATTTACTGATGGATCTAAGCAAATAGGTGTATCAATTAATTTAGATGATGTTATAGAAGATGAGGGTAAAAGTATATTAGTAGAAATGCAAAAAATTGTTGCACTAGGAATGATTGATTTTAATTGGAAAGAACATCTAAGAGAGATGGATGATCTAAAACAATCAGTTCAGAGCGCTGTTTATGAGCAAAAAGATCCTCTAGTTATTTATAAATTTGAAGGTTTTGAATTGTTTAAGAAATTTATTGCAAAGGTTAACCAAGACACAGTCTCATTTTTGACAAAGTGTCTAATTCCTGTTCAAAACCCTAGTCAAGTTCAAGAAAATAAAAGTTCGGCAAGTAAGAAAGAGTCTTACCAAACAAATAAAGAAGAATCAAGATCTTTATTAACTGGTAACAGAACATCTGCACCAGAAAAAACTAAACCAATTAGATCAGAGAAAACATATGGTAGGAATTCTAGAGTTTCTGTAAAATACACTGATGGATCAATCAAAAATGATATTAAATTCAAGAAGGTTGAAAATGATATAAATGAAGAAAAATGTGTGATAATAGAGGATTAATTTTCTTTCTTTCTTTTGCTATCCTTTTTTCTTGTAGCACTCAAAAAACAATTACATCTAAAAACAAGGAGAGAGGATATTATGAAGATTTATCTATTTTAAGATCACAAGAACAACCAAAAAAACCCATTAAAGAAGAAAAAGTTATTTCATCAAGTCAGGTTAAAAATAATATAAGCTTAGAGTTAGATACTATTATCCAAATCATAAGAAGTGAAAGTGATAATATTAAATTTTTAGACGGTTTCACTATCCAACTTTATTTGGGTGACGATAGAAATAAAGCAGAAGAAACTGAACAGAAAATATCTGAAATTGATAGTCTTATATTTAAAAATACAGTTTTTACCCAGCCAAATTATAGAGTGAAAATTGGTCAGTATACCGATAGATTTAAGGTAAATGAAGAGTATCAAAAGTTTAAAAAACTCTTTCCAAATGCAATTATAATTCCTGAGAGAATTAAAATTAATTAAATAATTGATCTCTCATATTTTCATTAATTGATAAAGCTAATATTAAAGATACAGCGAGTCCGATTCCAGCATATAGCGCATCTTTAGAAATCATTTTTAATGCTTTTATATAATTCCCTTTTGAGTATAACTTTATATTAATGGCTAATTCTCTACCACCTAAAAGGCCTATAAAAACCCATGTAGTACTTATTGGAATAGTGCTAATTACTTTAAGATAATATAAAAGACAGGCGTATATAAAATCAACAACTGTAGCTGCTCTAACATCAATTATATCTGTTTTTTCAGTAACAATTTTTTGAATTCTATCTCCTCTCAGATAAAATAATAAACCTAAACCAAAGAAAATGAATGAACTTACTACTAAAAACTGATCTAAGGTTAAAGATCGAGGTAATACAACTGCAACATTTGCCATATCCTGCATAATCCAAGTAGACCATAAAGCGCCACTTGATATCCACTGCAGTGGCAACCATAATTTAGATGGTTTAGAGTTTTTATATTTTTCAAATAGATTTGTAGTTAACAGCCAAACAATAATTGCAAGTGCAAAAGCGATAAAATATCCAAAAAAGCTTTTTTGGAGAATACTTGTAATAGAACTAGCCTGTGTAGCAAATGCACTTAACAACAAAATTGAAGTTGAAACTGGCATTCTAAATCTTGTTAAAATAAGAAGAACAACAGGAGCAAAAACTTGTAAAAACTTAAATTGTTCAGGCGCTTCATTTAAACCTTTTGAAGCTAACCTTTCATAGCTAATGTCACCACCATAATTAATCCAACTATAGGATACCGTTATCAAAAATATTGACCCCATATATATCCAGAGATAATACCACTTTTTATCAGCGTTAGATGCAATAAAAGTACCAATAGTTTGTATACTATCATTTGCTATAGCTGAATATGAAGCAAGAAAAAAAACTAACCACATCGCTACTTCTGGATATGGATAAGCAAAAAAGCATACAATTGATAGTATAAAGGGTATTAATAAATCTGACTTTATGAATTTCATATATGAATATATAAGTTTTAAAATTTACTACCTTAAATTCTTAATTAATTTAATGTTAATTATTAAAATTAACATCATTATAAAAAAGAAAGTAACTTTACCTAAGTTATGATTAAAATAGATAAACTTATTGATTCAATATCATCTTTCTTAAGAGAAAGATTTGATAATATGAAAGGAGATTTAATTGAAAAAATCTCTTCAATCATTTCAAAATTAATATCCTTTTTTATTCTTTTTCTGATACTAATGTTTGTTATAGGATTTGCTAGCATATCCTTAGGAAATTATATCAACACTGTTTTAGATAGCTCATACTTAGGATATGGAATAATTAGTCTTTTTTATCTAATTATCTTCTTACTACTATTCCAATTGTCGAAATCTGGAAGACTAAAGAAAATTATAGAAAAAGAAATGAGAAAAGGATTAAAAAACTAAATCTCGTTTAGTCTTTTTTTCATTTTTCCGGCTTGAACACCAAACATCATTTTAAACCTTCTGCAGAAATAAGCGGTGTCCTTGAATCCAACATCATTACTAATAACTTTAATAGCATCTGTCTTCTCTCTTAAAATTTTAATAGCTTTTTCCATTCTCCTGTGCTCAATATAATCTTGAGGAGAAAAGCCTATGTTATTTCTGAAAAATTGTCCAACATAATCTTCTGATATATTCAAATGGTCAGATAATATTTTATTTGATAAATCTTTGCTAATATTTTCATCAATAAATAAGAACAGATCTAAAATTTTTTCATCATTAAAAAATTTAAAGTTTTCTTCAATGCTAGAAAAAAGAGGTTGTTTCGATAAAATATTTCTTATAAGCTCAAAGACAACTTGATTAGTAATTGACTCTATTACCTTTTGATGACCAGGCAAGCTATTAGAAACCTCTTTTATTATATTATTTAACAAGTAAATAAAAGATTTATTATTTTCAATGGTAGATATTCCCAGGTTTTTACTGTGAAATATATTAACAAGATCGTATGCCTTTGCATCTAAATTAAGTATCAGATACTTATCCGAATTAGAGGTTGTCTTTTTATTTTCTCGTAAATATTTTCTTTTCTGGTCAATAAAATCTTCATATGCCAATGTTCTTGTTCTTTCTGATCCGAATGAAAGGGAAACTGTATTATGAGCTGGAATAAATAAAGCAGAATCTTTAGTTAATAACTTCTTATATTTTCCAAATCTAAATTTTCCAGATAAAGGATAAATTATAGTATTATCTATGTCATAATAATTATCGATTGTAAAAGATTTTTTCACTTCGATGACATTAACCTTCTTCAATGAAATTGAGAGGTGATGATTAATAACATTTATAAAATTTCTATCCATAATAGTTTAAAGGACTTCAAATCTAAAATAAAAAGGGTAAAATCAAATAAATTAATTTTCAAATTTATCAATGAGTGAAGACGAGGAATGGCCTTCTAATAATTTAACAATTTTAACTTGACCACCATTATTTTCAACAAATTCTGCACCAACTATATCTTCTAGACTATAATCTCCACCTTTAACAAGAAAATTTGGCTTTATCTTTTCAATCAATTTTAAAGGAGTTTCTTCTTCAAATAAAAGTACATAGTCTACATATTTAATAGATGATAATATCCTTAATCTATCCTTTTGAGAAATTTTGGGTCTTGTTGGGCCTTTTAATTTTTTTATAGAGTCATCACTATTTATACCTACAATTAAAATATCACCATATGATTTAGAAACTTCTAATATATGAATGTGTCCAGGATGAAGAATATCGAAACATCCATTAGTAAAGACTATATTTTTAGTCTTCAACTCCATTAATAACTTTTCTAGTTTAGATATATTTAAAACTTTACCCATTTACAGCCTTAATTTTAAAAAACAAAATTACTGAACTTATGACTCCAAGAACTGCAAGACATATAATTTGGGATGTATGAAGAATCGTTGCAAAAAATAATCCAGAATCATAATCCAAGTTATAACTTATAAGGATTGAAGCTACTAAAAAATGATATGCTCCAATACCAGCATTAACAGGTACAATCATACCAAGAGAGCCAGCTACTAATACTGCAATCCCTGCATTGACACCTAAATCTGTTGTTTCAGTAAATGAGAAGAAAATAACATAACCCATTAAAAAATAAATAACCCATAATAGTACTGTAGAAATTATAAAGCCTTTATTTCTATAATTTTCCTTAATTGATAATACCCCTGCTTTAAATTCTTTTAATCTTGAGCTTAAAAATGATGATTTTTTAGAATAGTATTTTATAATAAAATAAAGAGCTATAATCATTAATACAATTACTATAAGGGTATAAGGATCAAATTCAATATTTGAGATAATATAATTTTCAACAAATCCTATAAATAGATCAAACTCAACTATAATAAAAATTGCAGAGATAAGTAGAAGAGAAATTAGGTCAAAGATTCGTTCTGAAACAACTGTTCCAAGTGACGTTGATATATTTATTTTATTAGTCTTAGAAATTAAGTAACATCTTGCAAAGTCATTGAATCTTGGTATGAACAAAGCAAAAAAGTAGGATACTATCATGATATTAGTTGTTATGTAGGTTGATAAATTATTTTCTGAAGTACGCATCAACAAGTTCCATCTATATCCCCTTAGAATATGCTCAAATATTGAAATGAACATGGATAGATAAATCCATGAATAGTTTATTCCTGAAAGCTTTT
>JAYNOQ010000040.1:0-14067 GCA_038113315.1 Flammeovirgaceae bacterium
CCTCTTGATCTCTCTTAGATTTTGTTTCAATCAAATACTCTTTAGTAAAAGGATCATAAGATAATACGCCCTTCGGGTTAAAAAATACTGCATTTTTATTAGATACTGGATTATTGAAAAAATCAAAAAACAAACCACCAGAAACTTTTGAAATTGCAGCGTTATAAAAGCCATCTTCATCAGAAATATTTAGAGTTAATTCATCACCAGGAACAAAATAATCATTGAAGGGTATTGCGTTTGATTTATTAAGTCCAGCAACCTCCGAAGGGATAATACTTCCATTAAATAAAAGCTTTTCGCTGTTGCCAAGCAACTCAATATTACCATAAAAATTAAAGCCAGGTTCCATTAAGATTGAATTGTTTTCACTTACATCTCCGGTAGAAAATGATGTAAGCTGATCGTTATTTCCTGTTTTAAACTCGAACTTAGAAAATGGAATATTGAAGGTGTCTAAATCAAAATTCACATACTCATAAACACCCTTTCCCTCAAATTTATCTTTTGTAAGAACAGATACATCAGAATTAACAAATCTATGAAACTCACTTATTGTGTCTAAAACCAGAGTGGAATTATATAGCGGATCTATCTTAAAATTTTCTCTTATATATACCTCTTCATTATCTGGCAAAATATAAGCGTCAGCGACTTGAATATCTGGAACCCCGCTAGTCAATAATATTTTATTTTTTATATCTAAAGACAAGGATTTAGAAATAAAATTCCAGTTTTGAAAGTTCCTGTTTTGAGAGTAAACAGAATGAGTCTCTTCTGAATTAGCTTTCAACTCAAGAAGCTGATTATCAATGAACCATGTCGCGTTGGTTAGAGAAGTAGACAAATCATACTCTGGAAAAATAAAATTTTTTTCATCAAAAAAAAGAGATTTAAATTCCATCTCATTTTTATTAATACTGTACTTAAAAAAGACACCTTCTGCAACCATCAAATTATCCAAATGATTTGAAGACAACAATTCAACATCTGTCTTTTCTGAGACAATAAGGTTTTGATTATATGAAAAGATTTCAGAAAAGAAATTTGAGTTGTTGGTTTTTATACTGCCGTATGAATAAACCTTATCAGAAAAAACAAATAAATCCCCAAAAACTTCAACATTATTATTATATCCTATTATGTTAGGATCTAATAACGAGTCATATCTAAAGTAAAGGTAATCATCTTTACCATCATAAAATTTGAAGTCTAAATTAGATAATTCTAGATCTGGATAATCAAATGATTTTAGTTCCTTATTTCCAGAAAGCATAAATCCTTTATCTAATACTCCGGAGATGGAATCAGGAAAAAGCCTAATTTTATTAGAAAACAAAGTAGTTGTTTCATATTTAATATTTCCGTCGACATATAAGCCTGTAGAGTCAAGAAGTAAAGAGTTAAAAAGAGTAATTTTTTTATTGTATGCGTCTAAACCTTCCTCATCTAAATCCATTGTAAATCCAAATGAATTATCAGGCATTGTTATTAGTTTAGCGTCCAGCGGTTCAATAATATTATTTGAGTAAAAGGTTCCTGGAAACTCGAACTTTGGCAGGGAAGATTTATCTAAACTATCAATTTGAAACTGATCTATAGAAAAATAAAAAGCGCTATCATATTTTAGGCCATAATCCTCTGGCATATCAAAAAATATTTTTGTGCTTTTATCTGAAATAAAAGAAGGGTATTTAGGGAGGTTTCTTCGTGAAGATTTATTTTTAGGGTGATTTATGTATAGGTCTCCACCTATATTATAGAGGTAATTGTAGCTATCTCTAGCATTTTTTTTTGTTAACATTTTCAAAGTATCAATTTCTTTTAAATCGATTAGATACGAATTATAATTAAACACAAGATCAACACTTTTAAAATCAAAATTTCCGACAGATATATCTCCAACTGTATTTACCTCGCGATCTTTCTTTAAGGTTAAATTTCCATTTTTTGGAAAAACGATTATATTATTTTTATTACTTAAGGTTACACTTTCAACACCCTTAAAATTCAGTGTGTTAGATTTTAAATTGTAAATTAAATTGTCTGAATTTTTAGTTAAAGAGCTAAAGCTAAACTCATCAAAATCTGATCTTTTTATATGTGAATAATAATAGTGTCTAAGTTTTGGCAAAACCTCAATTAGTCCTGTTTCTCTATCATAATCAATAAAACCGTTTCTCCACAAACTTATAAGGCCCGCTTCAATAAAATTTGGTTTAGACTTAAAATAATATGCTAAATCATTTAGATAAAAATCTCTTCTTTTTGCTTTCAAGTAATAAGTGAAAACGGCCTTTAATATATTTGTGCCATTTAAATCTGTCATCTGATTTAGCTTCTGATTGGAAAAATAATTTTTTGAAAAAACATTTAATGGCCTTTGACTTGGTGCAACTATCATACTGAAATAAATATTTTCTTCTCCGACAGTATAGGTTAGTTGGTCAGGGTTGAGTTCTATGTTAAAGAATGAAGAATAAAATGGGGTGTTTTTTAAAATTCCTTCAATATTTAATATTTGAATTTTATTAGATTTTATATCAAAATTAAATTCTAGTAAAGGGTGATAGATAGAGTCCTTATTATCAAATAGATTAAATTCTGTTTCTGGTGAAGAAATCTCGTTCTCAGTAATTAAAAAAGACTTTGATTTAATACTTATTCTTTTATTGTTATTAAGCAGAAATAATAACTCAGACTTTGCTCCAGACAGGGACCTAGAATAAAAAGAATCACCATTAATAGAGATGCCTGTTTTCAGCCTAGTGTTCTTATTAATTATTAAGTCTGTCTCTGAGTGGTCAGACAAAAAATTAAATTGGTTGTTTTGTAAAGATTGACTTGTTGGCGGCTGATACTCAAGCGATCCTTTTACTGCTTTTAATTTATTTGAATTTAATGTACTTTCATTCGAAACAATTTTTCCAGACTTTAATTCAATAGTAAAGTTTTGAAGTATGAACTCAGTCACCCCAAAATATTTACCCCCTATGTTTGATGTTATCTTTCCTTTAGAACCATCAATAATATTCACATCAGGAAAATAATTGAAATTAGGTTTCTCTATTTTAAAGTCATGAAACTCAGACTTTATAAAGATATCTGAACTTAAAAAAGAAAAAACCAAAGTTCCTAGAATGTTTCCAGTATTATCATATAGACCAAAATCTAAAAACTCTTCAACACCTACTTTAAAATTATCATTTACACTTATACTAAAAGAGGTCTCTGAAGTAAATACCTTTTGGTTAATTTTATTCCATAATACAAGAAAATAATCTGACTTATTCTCTTTTAGATTGTATAAATCATAATAATGATACATTATAATCTTATCAATGCTTGATCTTGCTTTAATATTGTTTTTTAGAAGCCAATTTGTATAATACAAAAAAGATATAAATTCACTTTGACTTTTGTTTTTAGTAACATTTAGAATTTCTATAAAATAATCTTTAGACTCTTCTTTTATTTTATTTTTAAAATTAAACTTTATGTTTTCAAATAAATCTTTTTCTGTAACCTGAATCCCAAAAAAATTAAAATCAACAGTAAGTTGTTCAATAAAATTTTCTTTGTTATACGTGCTTATTACCTGAGAAAATGAAGTAAAAGAAAATAAAAGAATAAAACTAAAAATAGTTTTAAAGTAGAAACTAAAGCTAAACATTGATATTAATTATTGGAGTTGACGATGTCTATAAACTCCTGAGCGTTCAGGGACGCTCCGCCAATTAACCCCCCATCAACATCTTTAAGATCAAATATCTCTTTAGCGTTAATAGACTTTACACTACCACCATACAATATGCTTGTTTTTTTTGATGCAGATGATCCATATTTCTTTTTAATACTCTTTCTGA
Source organism: Flammeovirgaceae bacterium (assembly GCA_038113315.1). GTDB lineage: Bacteria > Bacteroidota > Bacteroidia > Cytophagales > MED-G16 > MED-G16. The sequence goes on from JAYNOQ010000040.1 coordinate 3,867, forward strand.
TAGCTGAATGGATTTCTTGTATTTCATCATTACTAGCAGTTTTTCCGGTTCCAATAGCCCAAATTGGCTCATAAGCTAAAATTAACTTTGAGAAATTGTCTGCAGTTAAACTAAATATAGTTTCTTCAAGTTGATTGATGACATACTCAACATGGTTGTTTTTTTCCCTTATATCTAATGGCTCTCCACAACAAAAAATAGGGCTTATATTATTATCTAAAGCTAGACTTACTTTTTTAATTAAATCTTCATTTGTTTCCTTGAATAACTCTCTTCTTTCACTGTGGCCAATAATAACATAAGGAATCTTTAGACTCTGAAGCATATTTGCAGAAACCTCGCCTGTAAAAGCACCCTTTTCAAATGAACTACAATTTTGAGCGCCGACATAAACGGACTCAGCTCCTTGACACATGAGGTTTATAGTAGCTAAGAAAGGAAACGGGACACAAAGTATCTTTAATGTGTCTGGGTTATTTTGGCTGCTTACAAGTTTTAGAAACTCATATGCTAATGATTTTGATGAGTATTCATCATTATTCATTTTCCAATTTGCAGCAACAATCCTTTTAGCCATTAATATAATTTTCTGTAAAAGTAATTAAATATTTTTTTGGTGATAATTTAATATTTAACGAACTGATTTTTTAAATATTTTGCGGTCTTATTATTTTTTATTTTAATTAAACTAGTAGGAGTGCCTTGATAACAAATTTCTCCACCATTATCACCACCATCTGGACCCATATCAATTATCCAATCAGCTTGTTTTATTAACTCAGTATTATGTTCGATGATAATTACAGAATTGCCCATGTCAATCAATCTAGAAATAGATGACATGAAGTAGGATATGTCTTTATTATGTAGCCCTGAAGTTGGCTCATCAAATATAAAAAGAGTATCATTTTGTGATGACTTTTCCTCAATTAAATAGGATGCTAATTTTAATCTTTGGGCCTCTCCTCCGCTTAACGTGCTAGAGGATTGTCCTAGTTTTAAATATCCTAAACCCACATCACTCATTGGCTTTAATTTTTTTAAAATAGCAGTATTGGTAGAAAAAAAGCTAATAGCCTCTTCTATTGTCAACTCAAGAACATCAAAAATATTTTTGTCTTTATGTTTTATCTCTAAAATATTTTTTTTAAACCTTTTTCCTTTACATGAATCGCACTCCAAATACAAATCTGCCATGAATTGCATTTCAATTTTTTTTACACCCTCACCTAGGCACTCCTCGCAACGACCACCATCAACATTAAAGGAAAAATCCGAAGGCTTAATTTGCTTGTCAACTTTTTCACCTTCCTGAGCAAACAACTTTCTAATACCATCGTAGGCTTTTGAATAAGTGGCGGGATTTGACCTTGATGACCTTCCTATGGGGTTTTGGTCTACGATTTCAATGTCCTTTAAAGAATCTACATCACCTCCTAAGGAATCATATTTTCCCTCATTTTCATATTTTTTATCTAGCCTTTTGGCAATAGCTGGATATAGTATCTGTTTAATTAATGTTGACTTTCCTGATCCGCTTACTCCAGTGATAACCACAAGACATTCTAGAGGAATATTAATATCAATATTTTTTAAATTGTTTTCATGAGCATTCTCTAGAGTAAGTTGTTTTTTGAAGCTTCTTGTATCTAAATTTTTAAAAGTTTTTTTATTAAAAATAAATTCGCTGGTTGGGCCTTTTGTTGTATTACTAATAGTAGAGGTAGAGCCAGAAAATACAATTTCCCCTCCATTATTGCCAGCACCAGGACCTATATCAACTAAAAAATCTGAAGACAAAATTACCTCCTCATCGTGCTCAACTACAATTACCGTATTACCGATTTCTTTAAGAGAGTGTAATATCTCTATTAATTTTTTTGTATTATGAGGATGAAGACCAACGGTGGGCTCATCTAGCACATAAAGTGATCCCACAAGAGAACTTCCTAGAGAGGTAGCTAGCTTTATTCTTTGAAACTCTCCACCAGAAAGAGTATTGACCTTTCGATTTAAGGTTAAGTAACCAAGACCTATATCATTAATATAGCTTAATCTTGATAAAATTTCTTGAAGTGCTCTGTTAGACAGCTTTTTCTCATTCTCTGTAAGGTCTATTTTCTGAAAAAAATCTAAAATTTTATCTATAGGGCTTAAAACAATATCGATGATATTTTGATTATTAATTTTTACATTTTTAGCTTCTTCTCTTATTCCTGTTCCGCAACAAGACTCACATAGTGTTTTGCCTTTATAACGAGAGGCTATAATTCTATATTGAATTTTATAGCTTTTTCTTTCAAGGTAAGAAAGAAAAGCATTGATACCCTTGAAGTTTTCACGACCTTCCCAAACTATTTTTTTCTCTGTTTCACTAAGTTCAAAATAAGGTTTATGAATATCAACCCCCAAAGATTTATTGTTTTCAATAAGTGGCTTAAGCCACACTTTCATTTTTTCTGTTCTCCAAGGCGCAATACAATTGGAGTAGAGTGAAAGCTTTTCGTTGGGAATAATTTTATTTTTATCAAAACCTAATACATTTCCAAATCCACCACATCCTGAACACGCTCCGTAAGGGTTATTAAAACTAAAAAGATTAAGTGTCGGTTCAATAAAGGAAACACCATCAAGCTCAAACTTATTTGAAAACTCTCTGGAATTAACATTTATTATAGACACCTCAATCCTACCACCTCCTTCATAAAAGCCCTCTTTGCAAACTTCAATAATTTTAAAATTAAAACTTTCGTCTCCTGAAGAAACAACCCCTCTATCAATAAGGACATTATAAGAAGTATGTGTCTTTTTTTTATCAAGTAAGGACTCTATTGTATAGAATTGATTATCAATTATTATCCTAGTAAAACCTTTATTTAAAAGGGTCTCCAAATCTCTCTTAAAAGTTTGCTTGGTAGAAGTTCTTTTTATTGATATATAATACTTTTCTTTATCATAACCTGAAATAAACCTCAACACATCATCAGGTGTTTCTTTCTTAACTTCATTTCCAGAAATGGGAGAAATAGTTTTCCCAATATTAAAATAAAGAAGCTTTAAATAATCGTATACTTCTGAAAGGGTGCCAACTGTAGACCTTGGGTTCTTATTATTTCTCTTTTGATCAACAGCTATTGCTGGAGAAAGACCTTCTATAAAATCAACATTTGGCTTATCCATTCTTTTAAGAAATTGTCTTGCATATGAACTTAGACTTTCGATGTACTTTCGCTGACCTTCTGCAAAAATTGTATCAAAAGCTAAGGATGATTTCCCAGAACCTGAAACACCGGATATAACAACAAATTTATTTCTTGGAATAGTCACAGAAATATTTTTAAGATTATTTACCCTTGCGTTTTTAATGATGATGTTTTTTGGCTCAGACATTCTTTTTTGAATTTATATAATCTATAATTATATTTAAAAAAATATTACTCACTAAACAATACAATATGGTATAGACCTCTACGTTACTAAATTATATTAATTATTATGTTAAAAACGGAATTAAGTGATAGTTGTTTAATATCACTTTATACAAAAGGTAACAATGAGGCCATGTCTATACTAATCGATAGGCACAAGTCTAGAATTTTCACAACAATATATCTAATAGTCAAAGACAAGTATATAGCAGAAGATATACTGCAAGATGTCTTTATCAAAACAATAAAAATTATTGAAAATAAAAAATACAATGAACAGGGAAAGTTTTTACCTTGGATCTTGAGAATAGCTCATAATCAAGCTATTGATCACTTTAGAAAAGAAAAAAGAAATCCAAAAATCACACTTCAGGATGGGTCAGATATATTTAATTGTCTAAAGTTTTCTGAAGACATTTCTGATTCCGATGTTTTATCAAAAGGCACAAAAAAGCATCTAAAAAAAATAATTCAAAGTCTTCCTGAAAAGCAAAAAGAGGTATTAATAATGAGACATTATATGGAAATGAGCTTTCAGGAAATTGCAGAAGCGACAAATGTTAGTATCAACACTGCACTTGGCAGGATGAGATATGCACTAATTGCATTAAGAAAAAAAATTAAACCAAAACAAGTTGCCTATGAGTAAAACCTCTACTAATAATGATATTGTAAAATATATCTACAACGAATTAGAAGAACAAAATACACTAAAACTAAATTTTAAGGCTATCACAGATGATCAAGTAAAAGAAGAAATATCTTCTTTTTTTGAGTTAAAATCATTTTTGGACGGTTGTATTGAATCACCTTCAGATAGGGTAATTAATAAGATAAAAAATTGTGTATTTAAACAGCGAAAAAAACTTTTTAGAAGTTTATAAGTTTGTTTAAAATTGATCTTCTGCCAATTTTTAATGTGATGGGATCATTTTGAATATCCCAAGCACGAGCAGGAGACCTCTCTCTTCCATAAAAAATAATTTGTAGATGAAGTTTGTTCCAAAGTTTTTCCGGAAATAGTCTTTTTGCGTCTTTCTCAGTTTGTGTTACATTTTTTCCCGAGGAAAGCCCCCACCTGTATAATAATCTGTGGATATGAGTGTCTACTGGAAAAGAAGGAACACCAAAGGCTTGTGACATAACAACACTTGCTGTTTTGTGGCCTACAGCTGGCAGAGACTCAAGAGCTTCAATATCTTTAGGAACTTTGCCATTATATCTTTCAATTAAGATTTTTGATAGGCCGTGTATTCCTTTTGATTTCATTGGTGATAAACCAACTGGTCTTATAATTGACCTAATCTTATCTACAGTAAGTTTAACCATATCGTATGGGTTATCAGCTTTTTTAAAAAGAATTGGGGTTATTTTGTTTACTCCAGCATCAGTACTTTGAGCGGACAATAAAACAGCAATTAAAAGAGTATAAGGGTCTTTATGGTCTAAGGGTACATCTGTTCTTGGATACAACTTCTCTAAGGTTGAAATCACAAAATCAACTTTCTCTTTTTTTTTCAAATTGGGTTATAGTTTGAATTATAAAAAATGTTTTTGTAATCATCCTCCCTCAATAACTCTTCAAGGGTATAGGTGCTTGATAACATATAAGACGATACTATTTTCCAACCAAGCCAACGTCCAACTCTTCCTGGAACTGATTGTGAAATTTCGAATGTACTCGGTCTTTCAGATAAGTATTTTTGTTTTATAAGGTTTGATTCCTCAAATAAAAGTTCATTTTGTAAAAAATATGAATAAATAAACGCTTCGTTTTGTTCAAGCAAATTAAACTCTTCAACGGAATAACCTAAAACAACCCTTTCCTCAACACAGGGCAAAAGCCTAGAAACAGTATAATATAATTTACCAAAAGAAATCATTTCATTTACCATCGTTAGGTCAAGCTCATTAACCAAATTAAATTGAGATAAATAAGTGGTAAGAGAAATTGCGTTTAAGTGGTCTGGGGTATACCTTTCTAAAATATAAGTCGGAAGGTCTCTTGGTTTGTATTTGTTAGATAAGGGTAAAAAATAATCTAATCCAATTATAATATTATCCTTGCTAACCACCACATCATTAAAAAAACCAGACGCAAGAACTGTTACCTTAGGGTTATGAAACTTGTTGCTTTCATTATTTAAAATCTCTATTGATTTATCCAACATATAAAAAACCTCTTGTAAATTGTCATACTCTAAAGCAACATCATAAGAAAGGCTATCAAAATAAATATTATCAACTAAAGAGAAGGCGTTTTTTGCTTTTTCAGAAAATGATAATGAGTCTTCTATTTCATAAAATGGAAATAAAACGTTTTTCCTTGAGTAAAGAAAAGTTTTAAACTCATCTAAATTATTAATTGAAGAGATATCATCTAATAAATTATAGATAGAAATGTTTTTTAATGGACCGGTTTGATAATTTCTACAATCGCTACTAGAACATCCAATCAAAAAAATCAAAAAAATCAAAAAGTTTTTTACTTTCACTTTTTCGTCTGAATTATCTGCCTGTTGGCATCTAAAAACACATAATCTTTTATTGATATATTATTGTCTTTTTCAATCTTTACCCATCTTCTGTGTTTAATAAACCACTTGTATTGTCTAGACAAAACCCCAATGGTAAAATAAGAATAAAGGTAAGGGTGAACGACAAGCGTTAAATTTTTCTCGTTTTGTTTTACAAATAAGTGTTCGATTTTCTTCTCGATTTTATCAGCAGCCTCAGTCCCCTCTTGGTCAAGCTCTGCATCCTCCTTTGTCATTTTTAATTCTTGTCTAACTCTTTGTCTTGTTATTTGCATTAAACAAAATTTAGACAAAGGCAATATTGTATGCTTTGACCTATCTTCACTCATAGCTTTCTTCATTGCTTCAAAAATTTTACGTTTATTGCTTGTTTTCTTAAGATCAATGAAATCGATAACAATTATCCCCCCAATATCTCTTAACCTCAATTGTCGTGCTATTGTTTCTGCTGCATCAAGGTTAACTGTTAGAGCAGACTCCTCTTGATTCGCGGCCTTACTTGTTTTCCCGCTATTTACATCGATAGCATGCAACGCTTCAGTATGCTGTATTATAACATAACCACCATTAGAAATAGGAACAGTTTCACCGAAAAGGTCTTGTAATTGTTTTTCAATATTATAAACCTCAAAAATTGGTGCAGGTGAAGAGTAATACTTTACTATTTTCTCCTTTTTTGGTTCAAATTTTTTAACATAACCCTTAACCTCCTCAAATAATTTCTTATCGTCAATAACAATATTATCAAATGAGGAATTTAGAATATCTCTTAATAAAGATGTGGCCTTATTTTCTTCTCCCATAACCTTCTCACCAACTTTTGCCTTTTTGATTTTTTTAACACCTTCTTTCCATATTGAAGTTAATGACTTTAAGTCTTTGTCTAGCTCTGATACAGATTTCTCTTCAGCTACCGTCCTAACAATAACGCCAAAGTTTTTAGGTCTAATAGATTTAATTAAATTAATTAGACGAACCCTTTCTTCTCTATTGGTTATTTTTTTAGATATATTAATTGCCTCTGAAAAAGAAACCAATATAAGATATCTCCCAGCCAAAGAAAGTTCGGTTGTTACACGCGGACCTTTAGTTGAAATTGGTTCTTTAACAATTTGAATTAGAAGCTCATCGCCTTTTTTCAACACCTCCGTTATTTTTCCAAACTTATTAATGTCTTCAAGTTTAGAAAATGAATCATAAGGGGTGGGTTTTCCTTTAGATCGTGTTTTTTGTACAAATGATTTAAGCGACAAAAATTGTGGCCCTAAGTCCAGATAATGTAGGAAGGCATCTTTTTCGAAGCCTATATCAATAAAAGCTGCGTTTAAACTTTTATTGATTTTTTTAACTTTACCTACATATATATCACCAACATTAAATTTAGTTTCATCAGTTTCTTGATGAAACTCAACAAGTTTTTTATCCTTAAGAAGGCCAATTCTACTTTTGTCGCGAGATGAATTTATAATTAACTCGCTACTCATAGTGTTATTGTTTATTTCTTTTTATGTCTATTCTTTCTTAATCTTTTTTTTCTTTTATGCGTCGATATCTTATGTCTTTTTCTTTTTTTTCCACTAGGCATAATCCAATATTTTTAATTAGTTAAAAAATTATCTAGTTCTTTAATTAGCAATTCATCATTGGAGTTTCTTATTATATTAAACAAAGAATCTGCTTTTTCTTTATCTCCAAGGTTATAGTTGCTAATTCCTAACTGCAAATATGCTCTTTTATCTGATGAATCAATAGCTATTAGTTGATTAAATCTTTCTGCTGCATTTTTATATTGTCCTGTTTGGTTAGATAGCATACCTAAATAATACAGTGCCTCGGTGTCTTTTGGGTTGTTTTCGACGATATCCCTAAGCATAAAAACCCCCTCCATGGGATTAGCCCCTTCAATTAAAGATAGTGCTTGTTCTACCGAAACTGCTTTTTGAATTTCTTCTTTTGAGTTTTTGTTTTCAATAACAGATGTTGGAAGTTGATAAAAAACATAAATTAACGTTAATGATAATGTTAAAATAAGAAATTGAAGTGATTTTGGATTCATTAATTAAACTATTTTATTATAATCTTTTACGAGTTTAGTGAAAATTTTAGACGGCTTAAAATGCGGAACATAATGAGCGTCTAAAATAATTGCTGTATTAGTAGAAATATTTCTAGCAATTTTTTTTGCTCTTTTTTTATTTGAAAATGTTCCAAAGCCTCTTATATAAACACTATCATTCTTCTTTAGAGCGTCTTTAATTGTAATCAAGACAGCCTCTACTGTTTCTTGCACATCTGATTTGTCAATTCCTGTTTGAGAAGAAACTTTATTTATTATATCTAACTTTCTCACTATTTTACTGGTTTAAATTATAGAATAAGCTTAAAAATAACTTAATCTTTAATATGAACAAAAACTCAGGGCGCTCTAGTTTTTCAAGATCACTGTTATCTTGGTTTGAAAAAAAGAAAAGACCACTGCCTTTTAGAAAGAGTAAAGATCCTTATAAGGTCTGGCTATCCGAAATTATATTGCAACAAACCCAAATGGAAACAGGGATAAATTATTATAAAAAATTTATAGAAAGGTTTCCTAAGGTTGATGATTTAGCAACAGCCAAACAAGAAGAGGTTTACTCACTTTGGCAAGGACTAGGATATTACAATAGAGCAAAAAACTTGCATAAAACAGCAAGAATAGTTTCAAAAAACAAAGGTGGTTTTCCTAAAACCTATGAAGACTTAATTAAACTTCCTGGAATAGGAAAGTATACCGCGTCTGCGATTTCCTCAATTTGTTATAATGAAAAAAACTATGTTGTAGATGCTAATGTTTATAGGGTTCTCTCAAGAGTTTTTGGAATAAAAACAAACATAAATAAACCAAGAGCTTATAACGATTTTCATAAGTTAACATCGTCCCTTGCAAAAAACATTAAAAACACCGGAGACTACAATGAAGCGTTAATGGATTTTGGCGGGAGTGTTTGTTTACCAAAAAAGCCAAAATGTAAAAACTGTGTCTTTAAAAAAGAATGTTTTGCTTATAAAAACAATATGACAGAGAGCATACCTTTAAAAAAACAAAATAAAAAAATAAAGATTAGGTTTTTTAACTATTATGTTTTTGAGAATAAAGATGTTATTCTGGTAAAGAAAAGATCTCAAAAAGATATTTGGGAGAATTTGTTTGAGTTTTATTTAATTGAAAACAAAAACTCAAAAAAAGCAACAGAACATGTTAATAAAACTACGAAAATGAACCTTCCTCCCCCAAGTAAAGAAAAAGCTTTTTCTTTATTAAGCCACCAGAAAATTAACGTGATTTTTTACCGTTATACAATACAAAAAAAAGAAGACATAATCGCGCTACAAAACACCTTTGGAATGAAAATGTTAACTAAATCTAAAATTAAGAATTTAGGTTTTCCAAAAGTTATTGATAACTATTTGAAATCCCACTGTTAATTCGTAATTTCATATTATGGCTGGAGTAAATAAAGCGATACTTTTAGGAAACTTAGGCAAAGACCCTGAGGTAAGAAGGTTAGATGACGGTAGAGCTGTTGCAAACTTCTCAATAGCAACTAGCGAAACCTACAAAAATAAAGCTGGTGAAAAGGTGACAAATACCGAATGGCACAACGTTGTTCTGTGGTCACCATTAGCTGAAATTGCAGAAAACTATCTTAAAAAAGGAAGCCAGGTATATATAGAGGGGAAAATATCGAACCGTTCTTATGAAGATAAAGATGGAATTAAAAAATATGTTTCAGAGGTTGTTGGCAGAGATATAACATTACTTGGAAGAGCTCCAGAGTCATCAAGCCAAAACCAAAACAACGAATCAACTAACAACACCTCTCAAGAAACCCCAGTAGAGGATGATTTACCATTTTAATTTTATTTTTTTTGTTTTAATTTTCATCAGTTGCTCCCAGAGCTACCAACCGAAACCAAAAGCGTTCAATCAAATATATTTACCAAAACCCGATTATACTAAACTCTCTGTTGTGGGTGATTATACTTTTGAAAAAAACAAGATTGCTAAAAAAAGTGAAAACAAAGAATATGGCTGGCTAAACTTAAGTTATTTTAACCAGAGCGCAGAGGTGCTTTTGACTTACAAAAAAGTAAATTCGAAAAAACACTTAGAAGGTTTGATTGACGAATCGTTTAAACTTATAAGTAAACACCAAAACAAAGCAAGCTCAATAGTTGAAACCGAAATAAAAACAC
>JAYNOQ010000041.1:0-14047 GCA_038113315.1 Flammeovirgaceae bacterium
ATTTTGAAAAAGATAGTTTAGTGCAAGCACTTAATGGTGATGGAAACAATTATGGGTTCTTAGAAATAATAGATGAATATGGTTTATCTGATGCTGCTAACTTATCAAAGTTCTATGCTGGTGCTTCATATTTTAAACTTGGAAATTATGAGAATGCTATTAATTATCTAAGTGATTTTTCATCATCTGATTTATTAGTTCAAGCAAGAGCGTATTCTCTAATAGGAGATGCATATGTTGAAATTTCTGATTATGATAATGCTATTTATTATTTTAAAAAAGCATCATCAGAAAGCCCTAATGAATACTTTACTCCTAACTATTTGATCAAGCTTGCATTAGTTTATGAAGAGTTAGGAGATTTGGAATCGGCCTTGGATACATATGAAGAAATTATTGATGATTTTAAAAATTCTCCTGAATATCAAACTTCAGTGAAAAATAAATCTAGAATAGAAGGATTACTACTATGAGTTTTAATTCCCCTGTATTCTCAAAATATGAAAACAAGGATTTTGGAAATTATAGATTAGGATTAATAAAATCATCTTGGAATAAACAGATTACTGATTTACTTTATAATTCTTCGTTCAACTTTCTTATAGAATCTGGCATAAAAGAAAAAAATATATTTTCTCAAGATGTTCCTGGGAGTATGGAATTAGTTCATATGTCAAATTATATGATTTCAAAATATAGTTTAGATGGTGTTATAGCATTGGGTTGTATTATAAAAGGAGAAACAGATCATGATATTTATATTTCAAATGCTGTTGCAAATGGCTTAATTAATGTATCTATTAAACATGAAAAGCCTGTAATTTTTGGAGTATTAACTACAAATAACTTAAATCAAGCACTTGAAAGGTGTGGTGGAAAACATGGTGACAAAGGCCTTGAGGCCGCACAAAGCTTGTTGCAAATAATTAAAGATTGTAATAATTAATTTAAGAGCATATTTTGTAATACATATGCAGCTGCACCACAAAAATATCCTACGACAGCATAAATTGTTATTTTCTTCATATACCAGAAAAAAGGAATTTTTTCTAGCCCCATAATTGCAACACCTGCAGCAGAACCTATAATTAGGGCACTTCCTCCAGTACCGGCACAATAGGCTAAAAATTGCCAGAATAATCCATCTTGTTGAAAGAATCCGGATCCATCAAGAGGATACATACCAATTGCAGCTGCAACTAGAGGAACATTATCAACAATAGCTGAGAGGAGACCAATGATTAGACCTATTAGATAGACACCATTATTGGTGTCTGTTCCAATTTCATTATCTAAGAAAATAGCCATTTGTCCAAGCTGACCTGCTGCTTGAAGGCTACCTACGGCTAGTAGTATACCAAGGAAAAATAATAATGTAGGTACGTCCATTTTCTCTAAAGCATGGTATGCAGAAAAGTATCTCCTGTCTTCAGTGTTATCTTTTCTATGTAAAATATCAGTTAATAACCATAAAAAACCTAAACTTAACATCATTCCCATGAATGGCGGATAATGAGTCACAGACTTAAAGAATGGAACAAATAATAATCCAGCAACACCACTAAAAAACACTAGATTTCTTTGTTTATTAGTCGTATGGTGAGAAGTTTCCATTAAATCAGTATCGGGTCTTTTAAACGTTCCTTTTACCTTTGGAGACATGATAATTAATGGAACTATTAAACAGACTAAACTTGGCATTATAAGCTTTGTTACTACTTCATATGTTGTGATTTGTTTCCCAATCCATAACATAGTTGTTGTAACATCACCAATAGGAGACCACGCTCCTCCAGCATTTGCAGCTATAATAATCATCCCTAAAAAGAACCATCTATCTTTTTGATCAACTATAAACTTTCTTGTTAGTGAAACCATAATTATTGATGTAGTAAGGTTATCTAGTAGAGCAGAAAAGAAAAAAGAGACGAAACCTAAAATCCAAAAGAGCTTCAGTTTACTAGTAGTTTTTATTCTATCAGTAACAACTCTAAATCCACCATGAAGATCAATAATTTCAACAATTGTCATTGCTCCCATTAAGAAAAATAGAATACTAGATATCTCTGATAGAATTTCGAATAATTGAACTTCTGTTACGTAATGTTGAATTATTTCTATTGGAGTTTTTTCAATGGTTTCACTTGTTTGAACAATTTCATCAGGATAAATATTTGAAAATTCAGTTTGAGCATAATCTTTCACTTTATCCAATTGAACTATATCTTCTTTCCCAAAAACATAAATTGTCCAACACAATACTCCAGTTATTAAAGCAATTGCTGCTTTATCAACTTTTACAGTATGCTCAATAGTTATGAAAGCATATCCTACTACAAAAACAACAATCATTAATTCATACATATCTAAAATATTTTATTATTTACAATTAGACCTGAAGAGGTTGAATTACTTGAACCTGTAACTTCTTTATCAATATTTTTTTTATTCAAAAATCTTAATAAGCCAAGAAATCCAAAAACTATAGCCTCTTTAAAAATAACTAATTTTTTATTTGGTACGATAAATTTTACATCTTGTTTATTAAAATAATTTAATTTTTCTATAAGATGTGTGTTCAAAGAACCCCCTCCAGATAATAAAACTCTTGCATTTTTGTTTTCAATATTATTATTTAATTGGTATGCTATATGATCTACAAAAGTATGTAAAACATCTTCAGATTTAAGTTTTTGAAGCAAAGGAAAATAATTTTTTCTTATATATATCAGATCAAGACTTTTTGGGTAATTTTTTTTATAATAAGGAAGTTCATTTAAGCTGTTAAATAACTCATTATTTAATTTCCCTTTTTTAGATAATTCTCCATTTATATCCATTTCGTAATTAAGCTTTTTAGAATAGTAATTTAAAATTATATTAGCTGGACATATATCATATCCATGCAATAACTTGGATTTTAATGAGGTTAAATTCAAAATTCCTCCTATGTTGACGCAATAATCATATTCTCCAAATAAGTTTTTATCACCATAAGGAACCAGCGGAGCTCCTTGACCTCCTAAAATGACATCTAGCTCTCTAAAATTATAAACTACAGGATAATTAGTTTTTTTAAATATTTGAAATGGATTTCCTATTTGATGATGAATTTTTTTTATAGGGTTATGAAAAACCGTATGTCCATGGGAAGAAATTAAGTCTATTTTAATGTTTGAATTATGTATAAATTTTAGAATTTCTTTACCTATAAAAACTCCTAGCTCAATGTCTAAAACTTTTAAATCGTAGCCGTTCAGACTACTGCATTCTATTAATTTTCTTTGTAACTCTTTTTGATAGATAATCTCCTTACTATCAACTAATTCATATTTCCATTTTTTATTGCTATACCAAAAACTACATAATGCTATGTCGAGACCATCACAAGATGTGCCTGACATAACTCCAACAACATTATATTTTCTATTAATCACTAAAAATTAAATTTTTTATTTATGAATTAAAGGATGCATCTTTGCATTCAACAAAAAAAAAGAATGCAAATAAATAGCCTTAAATCATTTCTAATATACTTTTTTTTTCTAAGTAATCTAACGTTTGCTCAGGTAACTACCCCCTTCAGCTCACTGATTCCAATTGGAGAAATATATGATAACTCCTTTGCTAATAATTTAGGAATGGGTGGTGTAGGTATAAGCAATGGTTCTTATTGGCATCTTAATAATCAAAATCCTGCTGCATTAGTATTTAATAGATTTACAACATTTGAAATGGGAATAGCATCTGATGTTAGACAGCTTGTGAACAATCAAACAAAAGATGTTTCGGGAAATGGTAATATAAATTATATAGGATTTGGTGTACCAATAATAAAAGGTGGTAAGTGGGTTGCTTCTTTTGGCTTTAATCCATTTAGTAGTACAAACTACAAATTGTACTCAGAAAATTTAATATCTGATATTAATGGAAATCCCACTTCTGCTCTTGTTAATTATAATTATGATGGATCTGGAGGATTAACTCAAGTTTATTTTTCTAACGGCATAAAACTAAATAATGAGTTCTCTTTTGGATTTAAGGGTTCATATATATTTGGAGAGTTGTCAAGTAACATTGCTTCTAAAGTTTCTAATGAGCCTCAGTTCTATTCTAATTTATTTGAGAAATCTTCATTTAGTGATAATACATTCTCAACAGGTCTTTTCTACAAAAAAGAAATTAAAGAAGATAAGTATATTAAAATTGGATTTACATACGACTTTAGTGCATCTTTAAAATCTAATAGATTTTCTCAGCTTGAAAGAAAAATACCTAATTCATTAACGGTATTGGTGGTTGATACTATATATAATGATGAGATTTCCAGTTTTAATATCCCATCAAGCCTTGGTTTCGGTGTGTCTTATGAAATTATTGATAAGCTTTCTTTTGGTGTAGAATTTAGAAATTCATCTTGGGATAATTCTAGTGGTTATTTTGATAATCCATTTAAAAATTATAAAAAATCCTTTCAAATATCTACTGGAATAGAAATTATACCTGACGCAGAGAATGTAAATAGTTTTTTCAGAAGGGTTACTTATAGAGGAGGTTTATTACTCAAAAAATCTCCTATTATTTTAAATTCAAACCAGCTTAATACAACTGCATTGACTTTTGGTATATCTCTACCTGTTGGATCAATTTCAAGAGTCAATATTGGGATTGAGACAGGAAAAAGAGGTAACATTAATAAATTATCAATTAAAGAAAATTATTTAAAATTCATAATTGGAAGTTCTATAAATAATGTTTGGTTCATTAAAAGAAAATTTGATTAATTTTATAATATGAAAAAGTCATTTTTATTATTATTCTTATTAGTATCTGCTTTTAGTGTTAATGCACAACCAGGTTGGAATTGGCCTGAAAATAAAGCACAAGCTGAAGAAAAAAATGTTTTGTATACAGATTATCTTAAACAACAAAATTGTGAAGCCGCAGTTGAGCATTTAGATTGGTTAATTGATAATGTTCCAAATCTTCATGTTTCAATTTATCAGAATGGAGTAAAAATTTACAGATGTTTGATAGATAAGGAATCTGATCCTATAAGAAAAGGTGAATTAGTTGAAAAAGCCCTTTCTCTATTTGATGGTAGAATTGAGAATTTTGGCAGAGAGGCTTATGTTAAAAATAGGAAGGTAACGTTTGCTTATACATTTTATAGATCAGATAAATCTCAATATGAATCATTATTTAACATGTTTAAAGATGCTTTTGAATTAAATGGTAATAAAATTGGAAACAGTAATTTAGTTGCTTACATGGATATTGTAAGGAAACACAAATTAACTTCTAAAACTATTTCTGATGATGAAGTCCTCGATATCTATGATATGATTTCTAATACTATTTCATTTAAGGTGAACAATGACACTAAAAATCAAGAAAGGTATAAAAAATATCAAGATAATTTAGATAAGTTACTTACAGCAACCATAACAGTAGATTGTAATTTTGTAGAAAACACTCTTGGACCTAAACTTATAGACTTGACAGCAGAGCCTGTTGATGAGATTGTTCAAACAGATTATGAGACTTTAACACCAGTAGATATTACCTATTCTGATGAAGTTATTAATCTTGCTAAAAAAATATTTCAATTAAGTATAACTGGAAAGTGTACATCATCTGAAATTGCTCTTGAGGCGGCTAAAATAATGTTTACTAATGAAAACGATTTTGCTATAGCTAAATTTATTGCTGGAAGAGAGCAAGCTAATAAAAATTATGAGTCCTCATTAAAATATTATAATGATGCAATTGAATCTACAGATGATAATTCCCAAAAATCTGAAATTTATTTAAATATGGCTCAATTATATGCTGTTATAGGCAATAAAGTTAAATCTAGGAATAATGCTAGAAGAGCAATTTCTATGAATTCAGGAAATTCGGATGCTTATAAATTAATAGGAAATTTATATATGTCTTCTTACGAAGATTGTAGAGAAGGGAAAAGCAGAGTGCAAGACAGATTAGTTTTTATTGCAGCATATAATATATTTAAGAGTGGTGGTTTAACTTCCCAGGCAAATCAAGCTCGTGAGCAATTTCCGTCTATGGAGGAAATATTTAATGAGAATATGGAAGTAGGCGAATCTATGAATACTGGGTGTTGGATTAATGAGACGGTCACGTTGAATAAGCGATAATGAAAAATTTTAATATTGATCAATTTATATCAAGCGTTCCAGTTCTTAGGTTGTTTGGTAAAAATTTAGCATTAAATGCAGGAATTGCTTTTGTAATTCAAGACTTTTTAATTCCCTTATATTCAGGATATATATTTAATATTGTTATTGGGTTAGGGGTTTTTGGTATAACCGCAATGGCTTATTGGTTTTTAATTTATAAATCAAAGAAAAAGAACTTTGCTCATTTCTCATTTCAATTATCTATAGTTTGCATTATCCTATCAATAATGGTTGGTGCTCTAAGTTCTGTTTCTAAAGCTTTATCATCAGATGATAGAGGTATATTAGCTTCAAATGTTGATTTTGTTGCAGATCTTCAAGATAATACAAATGTATATAACGAAGACATTCAATCTCTTGGTAGAGATATCTCCAAAGTTTCTAGTCAATTCTCCGAATTACAAAGTGATCTTTCAACATTGTCTGAGCAAATTTCATCTCAATTATCCGAAGACGGAAATCCACTGAATGAAGATGAATTTTTAGATAAAATATCAACACTCATTGATGAAAAAAGTTTATCAAGTGAAACTGTAATTGTTAACGATGATGATTCCGAGGAAGTTAAAGAGTTAAAGAAAAACTTAGATATTGCTACCGAGCTTTTAAGACAAGTAACTCTTGCAAACGTTAATCTTCAAAAAAGAGATGAAGAAGTTTCTGAGTCATTAAATTCAGATAGTATTGTATACTACATTGATGATTTAAAAAATGATGTCAATGATTTGAGAAACTTTTCTTTACAACTACTTGCTAATACAGCATTAGCAGATTCAAGGTCAGAGTTTAACACATTCAAAAATGAAACAAAAAAAGAGCTAGATGAATTTAAGTTGTTTACATCAAAAGAGATAGAAGAAATTAAGGAGATATCTAAAGAAATTCTTGATGTTTATAAAAAAAATCCTACTAAGTCAGATAATAATTTATCTAAGGAGCTTAAAGACTTGTCTAAAGAAATGAAAAAAAATAATTCAGCTGGATCATCTTCAATAGATGAGAGTTATCTAGAAGAAATAGTTGAAACTTATCAAGATCTTGCTGAAAAAATTGAGAATAATTCAGTTCAAAATGATTTAAAAGAAATAAAAAATGAATTAGCTAATCTTTCAAGTAGTGCAACTACTACTTCATCGACTATTGATCCTGCTGTTATTGAAAGAATTCAGAGTGCTCCCTCAAGTGGTGCAAGCGATAATGCTGCCGGATTATCTGAGTTAAAATATTATATTGTGGAGTTGATGAAAGACCAAAATGAGATCAGACAAATTGTAAAAGAGCTGAGGGAAATTCTTGAGAAAAATGAAGAAAATTAATGCACTAATCTGTGTAATTATTTTATTATTTTCTTGTTCGACAAATAATAATGAAAAAATCCAAGATGAATACGAGGGTCCAATAATTGAGATAAAAGACCTTAATACCTTTTTTTCTGATTCAGCTCAAGTCAGATTCAAATTAAAATCAGATCTTTATCAAGTACTTACAACCGGTGAAGAAATTTATCCAAATGGATTAAAAATGGATATATTTTCTAAGAAATCAGATTCTATTTCTGCAATTTTTAGTGCTAGTCACGTCATTAAATATCCAGATGAAAATTATTTTAAAGCTGTTGGGGATGTGCTTCTTTATAATGTAAGTACAAATGATGAGTTGAGGACAGAGGAACTTTTTTGGTATCCTAATGACGAAAAATTTATTTCAGAAAAATTTGTTACAATCAAGACAGGGAGTGAGGTTCATTCTGGTGAAGGAATGGTATCCAATCAAGATTTTTCAGATTATGAAATATTAAAACCAACTGGAGTTATAGAAATAGATGAAAACTAAATATTTAGTATTAATTATTTCAGTAATACTTTTATGTTATGCTTTATTTCAAAGTTATAATAAAGGGATAATTGATTCGTATGTATTTTATATGTTATCCTTTCTTTTCTATTTCATATTTAATTTGTTAAAAAAGAATAATAATTAATTGTATTATAAAAAAAACATAGGTTTTATTTTTAAAAAAGATCATTAATCATTTATGTTTTTTTTGATAAGAATGTGAATATTTAGTTATAAAAAAATTAATTTTGGCTTCCAAATTATAATATATGGCAATAATAAGTACACTTAGAGATAAGATGGGTAAATTCCTTGTAGTGGTAGTAGGTTTTTCTATCGCTGCTTTTGTTTTGGGAGATATACTGGGGCCTAATAGTTCTATTGGAAATCAGAATCAAAACATTGTTGGAGAAATTAATGGTGAAGAAATAGATCTCATAAGGTTTAATGCAATCTTTGAGCAGTTGTCTTATAATTTTTCACTTAATAATGGAAGGTCTCCAAACACTCAAGAAATTATAGGCATTAGAGACCAGGCATGGGAAAAATTAATAAATGATATTAGTTATGTTAATCAATATAACGAACTTGGTATTGTAGTAACAGACAAGGAGTCAGTAGACATGGTACAAGGTGATAACATTCACCCAATGATTCTCGAAGCTTTTACTGATCCAAACACTGGTGTGTTTAGTGTTGATAATGTAATCGGTTACCTTCAAAGCTTGTCAAATCAACCAATAAATCAACAACAAGCTTGGTTTTCATTCGAGTCAAACCTCAAACCTATGAGATTAAGAACCAAGTATGATAATTTACTTAGCTTAACTACTAATATAAATTCGTTACAATCAAAATCAGAATATTTTAACTCTTCCAACACTAGAGATATTTCTTATTATTATGTTCCTTATTATATGGTTCCAGACACTTTATTTGATGTGTCTAAGAGTGAAATGAATAATTTTTTACGAAAGAACAGTGATGATTATAAACAAGATGAAAGTAGATCTTTAAATTTTGTTTATTTTCCTTTAGAGTCATCCAGTGAAGATTCTGCTTTTTATATTTCTGAAATTGAAAAAATAAAAACAAGTTTAAAATCTGGTGAAATAAACGACTCTACTTTTGCATTATTAAATTCTGATGGATTCAACCCCTATTTGCGATTTAATATTGACCAGCTACCTGGAGAGCTTACGGAAAAAGAAATTGGTTTCGTCTCAGATATTGTATATGAAGATGGAGGTGTATTGGTTTACAAACTTTCAGATATCGTAAATGATGAAAAGTTTAAGGCGAGAGCAAAGCATATATTATTAAGATTTAATGATGAAAATAAGTCTGAAGTTAGATCTGAAGCTAACAGAATATTATCTCTATTAAGAAATGGAAGTGATTTTGATGAGACCGCTCGTACATATAGTCAAGATGGATCTGCTTCTGCTGGTGGAGATCTCGGATGGTTTACAGAGGAGGCGATGACTAAGCCTTTTGAAGATGCAGTATTTTCACGTTCTAGAAAAGGTTTAATACCTAGAATTATTGAGTCTGACTTTGGGTTTCATATAATTTATGTTACACAACCAAAAACTAAAAAAACATATATAGTGACTACTGTCTTTAAACAAGTACTTCCAAGCGATAATACTAGAAATAATATATACAGGTCGGCTGAAATGTTTAAAATAGATGCATCTCAATCTAATAGTAATTTTGAAGATATAACTACTGAAAAGGGGTACTCTTTAGAATCTATATCTGAGCTTGATAAAAATGCAACTGATTTAAATAGTTTGCAAGAAGCTAGGAATGTTGTTATATGGGCTTATGATGATGCTAGAGATGCTAATGACATTTCTGATGTAATTGAGTTAAATAACGGATATATAGTAGCTCATCTAGATGATATCAAAAAAGAAGGCACAAAAAAGTTAGAGGATGTTGAAAATTCTGTTAAAAAGAAAATACTGGACGATAAAAAATTCGAATATGTTTCTAATCTATTTAAAGAATACAATTCTCTAGATGATCTCAAATCAATTTATGATTTAGGTGAAATTTACAATATGTCAAATATTGATTTTAATACAAATTCAATTCAAAATGTAGGGTTTTCTCCTGATGCAGTTGGAGTAGCTTTTTCTCTAAGTGAAGGAGAGTTGACAAAACCAATTAAAATTGATGATGGAATTATTGTATTAAGTTTAAACAGTATATCTCAGGCTGACTCCCTCAATTCTTATACTGATTATGGGATTTCGTTACTTCAAGCAAATAAATTTACTTCTTCATTAAAAGTAGATAATGCTATTAAGGAATCTTCAGATATTGAAGATCTAAGATATAAATTCTTCTAGTTAATGAAGGATTCAGAAAGTTTTAAAAAATCTCTGGACGAGGAGTATAATTTTCCTGCAACTTATCATTTCAAATTTATAGTAGCTACAGAATCAAGGAAAAAAGTAATAGATATCCTTCCTGAGGCGAAATGTTCAGAAAAAAAATCTAGAAATGGAAAATACACATCTGTAACTCTAACCTCAGTAATGAAAAATTCTTCTGAAATACTTTATATTTATGAAAAAGCTTCAAAAATTGATGGAGTTATTTCATTATAATTATGTGGATAGAATCAGATAATAAATTAATTAGAGAGTTTAATTTTAATGATTTTGAGGAAGCTATATCCTTTATAAATAAAGTAGCTGAAATTTCTGAAAGAGATAATCATCATCCTGAAATAAATAATAATTACAATAGGGTTAAACTTTCATTATGTACTCATGATCAAGGCTCGATTATAACAGATAAAGATTATAGTTTAGCTCAAAAAATAGATCAATTACTATGAATAAAAGTCATGTGCTGAACGTTGTTCCCACACCAATCGGAAATTTAGAAGACATTACTTTGAGGTCTCTAGATACATTAAAAAATTCTGATTATATACTTTGTGAAGATACCCGTGTATCTAAAAAACTATTAAAAAAATATAATATAGAAGTTCAGTTAGTTTCATTTCATTCCTTTAATGAGCATAAGACTGTCCAAAAACATATCGATCAAATTCTTGAGGGAAAAGTAGTTTCATTAATATCTGACGCTGGAACACCATCTATTTCTGATCCAGGCTTTTTAATAGTTAGAGAATCTATTAAAAATAAAATTGAAATTAACTGTTTGCCTGGAGCAACTGCCCTAATACCTGCAATTGTTAATTCAGGGCTCTCATCTGAAAGATTTGTTTTTGAGGGTTTTCTTCCTACAAAAAAAGGCCGAATTAAAAGAATAAAAAATTTAGTAGATGAAAAACGATCAATAGTAATCTATGAATCCCCCAAAAGAATTTTAAGATTAATAAATGATTTAATGAGTTTTTTAGGTGAAGATAGAAAAGCTTCAATCTCTAGAGAATTATCTAAAATTTTTCAGGAAAATATTAGGGGAACCCTGAAGGAGTTATACGATAAATTAGAAAATAAAAATATTAAAGGAGAGTTTGTAATAGTAATAGATGGATATAAAAACTAAACGAATATTTCTAATTGTTTTATTATTTGCCATGTCTTTATCTCTTAAGGCAAACGATGAAATACAGTTTTCAATAATAACAATAGGACCATATGAACCTGAATTATATAGTGCATTTGGTCACAGTGGAATAAGGTATTTGGATAAAAAAAATAATATTGATCATTTTTATAATTATGGAATTTTTGATTTCAATCAGCCAAATTTTTACATAAATTTTTTAAATGGTAAGCTTCTTTATATGGTTGCTAAGTATGATTACAGGACTGCTGAAAAATACTATATTAAACAAGATAGATATATTAAAGAGCAGGTTCTTCAACTTAATGAATCCGAGAAAATTTTATTATATAATATTTTAGAGCAGAATATCAGACCAGAAAACAGAACATATCTATATAATTATGTTTATGATAATTGTGCTACAAAAATTAGAGATGTTCTTAGTAATGTTTATGGTGAAAGTCTAAGCTTTACATCTGAGCCTGAAAATAAATCCTTTCGTCAATTAATGGATTTGTATTTAGAAAAAAACAAATGGGGTGATTTAGGTATTGATATTTGCCTTGGCCCAGAAATTGATGATTATGTATCATTCAATGATGAAATGTTCCTTCCAGAATATTTATTTAAAGGAATAGAAAATGCTATAAAGGAGGGGAATAAAAATATTGTATCAAAAACAAATATTGTTAACCTACAAAAAGAGAACTTTCAAAGTTACTCTTTGAGCCCTTATTATGTTTTCCTGATATTTTTTATAATTTCTATCTATCTATCATTTAGACAGGTAAAGTATGGAATTAAATATTTTATTTTTGATTCTATTCACTTATTTATTTCTGGAATAATAGGATGTCTTTTAGTTTATTTATGGTTTTTTACTGACCATTTATCTTCATATAACTTTAATATAGTTTGGGCTATGCCCCTTAATATTATTATTTCTATTTTAGTTTTAGTGAATCATAATTCAAGCCTAGTAAAATGGTATATGTTTTTATATGGCGTGCTATTATTTTCTCTTCTTATTTTATGGAATTGGATTCCTCAAAATTTAAATGAAATTTTACTGTTTTTCATTTTAGGAATCATCTTAAGATTATTTGTAAACTTTATCAGTTTATCTAAAAATAGATTATGATATATTTCTGAGAATCAAGTCCATCTCATAACCTTTATTAATTAGGTGAGCTATGAGTTTGTTTTTGTTTGGTTCTTTTAATTTTTTGTTATATAGTTCAATATTTTTTTTTAAAATATTTAGGTAAATACCCTCTTCTATACTTTCAATTCCTATACTAATTTCTTCCGATGTCAAGCCTTTATTTTTAAGATGAAATTTAATTTTATTTTTACCCCACCTATTATTTTTATTTTTTCCTCTAGAAAATGATTTGGAAAACCTAATGTTGTTAAGAAAGTCTAATTCAATCAACCTATTTATACAATTTCTAATCGTATTTAGATTAAAATTTTTAGATTTTAGTTTGTCTTCAACTTCTTTTTTTGATCTTTCTCTAAAACCACAAAACTTCATTGCAATTTGCATTGCTTCATTTTGTGATATATCATTTGACATAACCCTTTCTATTTAAAATGCTTTTTAGAAATCTAATTTCATTCTCATTGTTAAATACTCTGAAAGGAAATATAATGAACTGAACAATATTAAGTTTAAATAAAAACCCATCACTTTGAATTTTAACTTTTTTAATGGACTCCCATTTTATTGGCATCCCTTGCTTATTGTTAATTTTCATCATTAACTGGTTACTTGATATTTCATATGATAACCTTTCGAACATGTAACTACTTTGTTCAACTTGAGTAACTCCAAAAAACTGAATTAACCAAAATAATATATATAAAAACAACGCAATAGAACCACCTATAATCCACCATAATGAAGGAATAAAATAATGCATTCCACAAATAGCTAAATATATTACGAACACCCACCACTGCTCAATTAGTAGATTAAAAAACCCTTTTTTAATATATTGGCTTTTATTCATTTGAAATTTTTTTGTTATAATAATCATTCTTTAATATCAATTTTAAATTTTTGGATAGTATATGTATTTTCAATTTTTAATAGAGTTAAAAAGACTTTGTAAATATCGTCATAAGATGAATACTCAGCAAGCATATAAATTAGATTATTTTTAGAGTCTCCTTGATGTATCACCCTAAATTTATTCACATTACTTTCATCATAGAATTCGTCTATAGTTTTTGTCAATTGAAATTTATTTCCTTTTGAAACTTTTTCATTGATAATTATTTCTGTATCAGAGCTAAAGAACTTTGAGATATCTTTTCCACTTCTTATTTCTAATGAAGTGACTAAATCTTCTATTGATGCTGAGTTGCTTAAAAACAGAAACAAACAAAATAAAACTGTATTCATAATTAATAAATCTTTTGAAAAATAATGTAAATACCTAAAATTCAATAATTATTTTTACAAT
>JAYNOQ010000042.1:0-13881 GCA_038113315.1 Flammeovirgaceae bacterium
GAGCCTGCCCTATTGGAGTTTAAATCTTCAAAGTATCTATCTGACTACGCAGAAGAAAATGGATTTAGAGTGACTAGGGGTGTTGCTGAAATTCCAACTGCTTTTGTTGCTGAGTATGGATCAGGAAAACCAGTAATTGGTATACTTGGAGAGTTTGATGCAAATCCAGGTATATCACAAAAAAAACAACCAACTAAAGAGCCATTAGTAAAAGGAGCTGCTGGTCATGGATGTGGTCACAATTTATATGGAACAGGAAGTTTAGGTGCAGCAATTGCAATTAAAGAAATGATTGAGTCAGGAGAAATTTCTGGAACAGTAAGGTTTTATGGGACACCTGCTGAAGAGACAATTTTTGCTAAGGTATGGATGGTGAGAGCGGGCTTATTTGATGATGTGGATGTGTGTATGGACTGGCACCCATCTGACGAGGTTGAAGCGGCTACCCAGAGCAGTAAGGCACTAGTAGACTTTAGGCTTAGATTTTTTGGAGATGCATCCCACGCATCTGGAGACCCATGGAATGGAAATAGCGCTGTAGATGCTATGGAATTGTATACCACTGGTCTAAATTATTACAGGGAACACGTGAGACCTACTGCAAGAATTCACTATGATATCGAGAAAGCTGGGGATGTGGTAAATGTAGTACCTGACTTTGCTCAGATCTGGACTAGATTAAGGGAGAATGATAAAGAAAATGTTAATATCTTATACGAGAGAGCAAAAAAAATTGCTGAGGCAGCATCTATGATGGCAAATGTCGACTATGAGATGGAACTTATATCAGGTATTTACGAGATTATACCAAATAGATTTGGTGCTGGAATTATTCAAGAGAATATCAAGTCACTTGGTGAAATTCAGTATACTGAAGATGAGATTAATTATGCAAATACAATATTGAAGGAAACAGGAAAGGAACTTAAAGGAATTGATTCCAAGATTAGACCAATTCGTCCCACACTCCCTGCGCAGGGAGGATCAACTGATGTTGGTGATGTCAGTCAGGTAGTACCAGTTGTGAGAATGAGAGCTACAGCTGCTGCTAAAGATGGGCCTTGGCACTCTTGGGCTGTTGTAGCATGCACAGGAATGTCAATTGGCCATAAAGGAATGATTTATGCATCTAAGGCACTTGCTATGACGATGCTTGATCTATATAAAAACCCAAAATTAGTTGATGGAGTTAAGAAGGAGTTTATAACAAGAATAGGAGATAGGGTATATGTTCCACAGATACCACCTGGTCCTCCAAAACTTATTGATTAGTCATTCTTTATATCGTACTCTTTAGGAGCAAATAAGAATCCAAAAGCTTTAGCTCCACCTTTAGTGTGTACTTTGTGATGTACATAGTGAGCATTGATAATTCTTTTAAGATAAGGGTTTTTAGCCTTGAAGTTAATTTTAATTCTTCTGTGTACAATTATGTCATGAAAGACTACATAAGCAACTCCATAAAGAAATATCCCTATACCAAAATATTTTAGTATTCCATATGCTTCATACGAATATCCAATATAGATAAGTAGTATTGAGGGAATTGAGAATACAACCGCAAACAGATCGTTGACCTCAAGAAAGTGGTCATGTTTTTTATGGTGTGACTTGTGCCAGCTCCACAAAAATCCATGCATAATATATTTATGGGTAAACCACGCCACACCTTCCATAAAAATAAATGTTCCTAGAACAATTAGTATATTGATTAACATATTTTAAAATTCTAATATTTTTTCTTTAACCTCTTCCATAAGCCACATTGGTGTAGAAGTTGCCCCACAAACTCCTACCTTCTCATTACTTCCAAACCAATCCTTTTTCACTTCTTCCGAGGATGATACGAAATAAGAGTTCTCATTGTTTTTCTTACATACATTGTAGAGAGCATTTCCATTAGATGATTTTGTTCCTGAGACAAAAATTATTTTATCAAAATTTGTAGAGAAGTCCTGTAGCTGAGTGTCTCTATTACTTACTTGCCTACATAGAGTGTCGTTGACATTAACTTCGGTTCCGGTTCTAGTTAATTTACTTACAATATCATAGAACTTTTCTTTACTCTTAGTTGTTTGGGTATATAGTGTCAAAGATTTTGGTAAAGAATCTAGATCAAGCTCTTTGATATCTTGAAACACGATTGCATCCTTACCAGTTTGTCCCATGAGTCCTTGAACTTCAGGGTGTCCGTGTTTGCCGTAAATGTAAATTTTTTCGTCTTTATCGTGAGACTTTTTAATTCTATTCTGAAGTTTTAGTACGACAGGACATGACGCATCAATTAGAGTTATATTATTTTTAATGGCAAGGTCATAGGTTGATGGGGGTTCTCCATGTGCCCTTATTAGAACCTTTGCGTCTTTCATTTTTTTTAGTCTATCATGATCGATTATCTCAAGACCCATTTTTTCAAGTCTTTTAACTTCTCTATCATTATGAACAATATCTCCTAGGCAATAGAGTTTTCCCTCTTCTCTAAGAATATCTTCAGCCATTTCGATTGCAAATTCAACTCCGAAGCAAAATCCAGATTTAGTATCTATTGTTACGTCTAATGATAACATTGTGTAAAGTTACTTTATAAAATTTTTTACAGTGATTAAGACTTAAATTTTTCGTAAAATGTTACATTCATCAGCAATAAAAGCATGCTATAGAAAAAATCTTCGACGGGAATTGTTATAAATCTTATAAATAGATTCTCATTATTATTATACCATACTACAGGATCAGTAGAAAAGTTAAAATCAAAATTTCCGTCAGTAAGTATTCCATTAACTATAAGAAATGGTATAAGATGGAAGAGGTAGGATACAATAAAATTAGCATGGTAACCACGTCTTTTAAATGTACTGTATAATAGGAATAGACCACAGAAAAGGAAATTCCAGAATGTATAGCTTCTGTCTAGATTGAAAAGAGAAGTTATAACGAGAATAACACCAATTCCCATTAGAATATTTCTTGATAGGTTTTCATACTTTTCTAGTCTAAAAAAATATTTTACACTTTCATATATAAATACACAAGAGAAAGGAATGATAATAAAGAAAAGCCATTCCTCTATAGGTAGATAAAGTAAATTAATATTTGATGTATGGACATCACTAAAACCCCAGACTCCATTTTTTGTAAAGATTACATCCCAGATAATAAAAAAAGTAGCTGTAATAAATATTGAAGGAAATAGATATTTGAATTTGGAGGCGTAATTAAATCTTTTATCCCATGACGCGAGTAAAGGAAAAGAGATAGTAAAAAGAAGTAATTGAAAATATAGTGTCACTTATAATGGATTAATATATGAAGATAAAAATATTATAAATTTTTTAAAGTTCGAGACTCTTATTCTCTCCATCTTTAATCTCTCAGAATCTAATAACTTTATTTTATTTAGTAGTTCCCTGTAATAATTATATGATAAATACACTCCAGATCTAGCAACACCAGGAAGCTTTTTAATTCCTATAAGTGCATGATTAAAGTCCTTTTCTATATCATTTTCTATTTCAATTTTTTCTACATTAGAAAAAGAATTATAATCCACTCCAGGAAAATAAACTCTCCCTCTCTCCTCATAGTCACTTTTTATATCCCTTAAAAAATTTATCTTTTGAAATGCTGACCCTAAACTAACAGCATAAGGTTCAAGGTTCTTATATTTTTTTTCATTATCACAAAATACTTTTAGACACATTAAACCAACTACCTCAGCTGAACCATAAATATAATCTTTATACTCTTGCTCTGAGAAACTTTTCATAGTCAAATCCATCCTCATGCTCTCAAGAAAAGCTTTAATGTGATTTTTTTCTATATTAAAATTATTTACTACCATCTGAAATGAATGGAGCACAGGATTAGTCGAGAATTTATTTTTGATAGATTCAAAAGTATCCTTCTCAAATTGATTAAGAATTTTTTCCTTATCTAGATTATGGAATGTATCAACAATTTCATCTGCAAATCTCACAAACCCATAGATATTGTATATGTGTTCATGAATGCTTTTATGAAGGGTATTTATTCCTAAAGAAAATGAGGTGCTATATCTTTTTGTGATCAGCTCGCTGCAGTTTGCACTTACATCATTATAAAGTTTTACAGCTTTGTCCATAAAACTATCCTCTGCATTTACTTAATATTTTATCTTGAAATTCTGAATCAGACTTTATGATATCATAAAAAGATTTGACGTAACTACTAACTCTCTCAAACTCCTTATCTGATAGATTTTCTTTATATGTATTAAGTATATTAAAGATATTTTCCTCCTTAGAAATATATAGGTCTCTCATTCCAGCAAATACATTTGGATCTCTTCTACATAAACCTCTATAAACCCTTTCTGTAACCTTGGATATTTTGAGCATAGGGTTTGGTTTAGCATAAAATGCATTAACTAAACCGCTGTGATCAAAGTCATAAGGTACGGCAACTAATTTTTTTCCATTAAAAAACATTTCAGTGTTATGCTGATACGCCATTGACCAATCAGTATTACCAATCATGTATGAGAATAATGCAAAATTTATTGCAGAGGAGTCAGAAACTATCATTGGGTTAACTCTTCTTTTAGGAAATTTTTTAATTTCATTTCTGTCAGCAACTTTGTCATCATCTTCAATTAAAAATGCAAACATGGTATGTTTTATTTCTTTATTTCCCTTCTCTTCAATGATTTTCAATGTTAAAGGCTGAGTCTTTAGGTGAACATCAGAGAACTCCTCGAAGAATTTATATGCAAGCATTTCTTTATAAATAAGTTCATCTTTTCCTTTTTCATTCTGACAAGGAACAACTAATTTAAGTTTTCTATTTTCTTCGAAAATTGTATTCTCAGCTTGTTTCTTTCTGATTTCTAACCTCATAGGTTTGAAGTAACATATTTTCTTTCTGAAATTACCTCTAACTCTTATCCTCACAGTAATCGAATCCTCATCAATTCCATTCCCAGAGAATACCATCTTTGATTTTATGAAAGTAGAGTCGTTTGTATCCTTATAAAGTTCTTTAAAAGAAAAAGAAAGTTGTGCTTTTAAATCTAGATCATCATTAAACAGTTTTGGATCATCATTTTGAGCATATATTTTTAAATTAAAAAAATATATAAGACAGATTAATAGAATATTTTTAGTTTGTTTATTAAATTTCATAATTATGACTTTAAAAAAATATACAAGCGCATTAAATTTTAGAACTCTAATTTCTGTAATTATTTCTTTGATTGCAACATGGATAGCATATAAGTATCAACTTACTTATAATTTAGATTTAACTATAATTTCTGTGGCAGTTGTTTTTCCTATTGTTTTTACCTTAGGAAGTGCTTTTCAAAGAAGAGAAAAAGCTCTTGAGCATTTAGGTAGAGCGAAAGGTGCTCTTGCATCTATAAAATATTGTTTTTCTGTATCAAAAAAAGTTACTGATGCTGATAAGGAAAAGGTTTATAAAGAAGTGATAAATGTAAAAACTCAGTTAATTAAGTTTTTATATTCTGACTCTAATGATAAAACAGAATTAAATAATTCTATAACTAAAATTCAAGAATTTATCAAATCAAATAGAGATTCATTAGGTGGGAGTTTATCACTTAGGGTTTATAGATTGATGAGAGATGTTATTATGGGCATAGAAAATTCCATTTCTATCAAAGTTCATAGAACACCTCAAAGTATAAGGGCTTACTGTGAGCTTTTTATCTATATTTTCCCTTTTTATTATGCGCCGACATTAATTTATAATATAGGCAATGCCTCAATGGGTTTTGAGATAGGGTCAACATTTGGAGGGTCAGAGATATTTGACACTACTTTTCTAGTTTACGCACTGAATATTATTATATCATTTATCCTTATTTCGTTATTTAATGTCCAAGAGCAAATTGAAAACCCTTTTGATGGAGATGGGATGGATGATATCAAGCTAGAAAATTACGAACTTGATTATTAAAATTATTTATTAATTTTCTTAAGGACTTCACTTGCCACAACATTTCCAGAAATTAATGAAGGAGGAACTCCAGGTCCTGGTACCGTTAACTGTCCACAGAAAAATAAGTTTTTTAATTTTTTATTTCTCAGAGAAGGTTTTAAGATAGCTGTCTGAAATAATGTATTAGCTAGTCCATATGCGTTACCTTTAAATGAATGGTAGTCTTTCTTGAAATCTCTAATTGCATAACTTTTCTTGTATACAATATGGTCTTTAATATTTTGATTGGTAAGTTTTTCTAACCTGGAGATAATTAGATCAAAGTATCTTTCTCTTATTATTTTATTATCCTCAAGGTCTGGGGCAGTTGGCATTAGTAAAAACATATTTTCGTGTCCTTTTGGAGCAACTGTATCATCAGATTTTGATGTAAATGAAGCATAGAACAAAGGTTCTGAAGGCCACCTAGGTGTAGAGTAAATTTCTTCTGCATGCTTTTCAAAATCTTTGTCAAAAAAGAGACAGTGATGTAAAACGTTTTTTAGTTTTTTGTCTAAGCCGATATAAAAAAGTAATGATGAAGGAGCTAATACTCTTTTATCCCAATATGACTCACTATAATTTCTGAACTTTTCATCTAAAATATTTTGATCGAAGTGATGATAATCACCAGAGCATATTACATAATCAGCATCATATGTCTTCTTGGTTGTTATTACATGAGAAATCTCTCCATTTAAGTAGGATAATTTTTTTACTTCTTCATTAGTATAAAATTTTACTCCTTTTTCTTCAGCAAGATTTACCATTGCCTCTACAATTTTATGCATACCACCTTCAGGGTACCATGTCCCTAATTTAATATCTGCATAGTTCATAAGGCTGTATAATGCTGGAGTATTTTTGGGGGTAGCTCCAAGGAAAAGTATTGGAAACTCTAATAGTTTAATTATTTTTTCATTTTTAAAAAATTTACGAATATGCTTATACATATTTTGAAAAACATCTAGTTGTAGTACACCTGAAAGAGTCTCTTTATTTATAAACTCTTTGACTGATAGACCTGGCTTATAAACTAAATTTTCAATACCAACTTTATATTTTTTCTCTGCTTGATTTAGGAATTGATCTAATTTTTCTCCACTGCCTTCTTCCATACTTTCTAGTAATTCTTTTAAGGATTCGTAATTTGCAGGAATATCAATAACCTCGTCTTCGAAGAATACTCTGTAGGAAGGGTCCAGTCTTTTTAGTTTAAGATATTCATTTATATTTTTATCAAAATCTTTAAAGTACTTCTCAAAAACATCTGGCATCCAATACCATGAAGGGCCCATATCGAAAGTAAAGCCTTTAGATGAGAATTGCCTTGCTCTCCCACCTAACTTTGAGTTTTTTTCAAGTACAAAAACATTATGTCCTTGATTTGCTAGGTATGTTGCAGATGATATTCCAGAAAATCCACTGCCTACTACACAAATGTTTTTCTTATTCTTCATTGAGGTTTAGATAGCAGTTAATCCACTCATTATCAAGTTTCATATTAAGTTTTTTATAAAAGTTAATACCTATCTTATTCCAATCTAATACTTGGAGAGAGATACCAACGCAAGAAGAATCTTCAGCAAATTCTTTTACTTTTTCAAAAATTTTTAATCCAATTCCTCTTCTCCTGAAATTTTCACTAACTACCAAGTCTTCGATATACAAGTTCTTACCTTTCCACGTTGAATATCTAAAGAAAGTTATAGCAATACCAATTATTTTATTATTAGATTCTGCTACAAAAAGATTGTAAACGGGAGAGTCACCAAATCCATCATTTTCTAATCTCTCTACTGTGTTAGAAACTTGGTCAAGTGCTTTCTCGTATTCAGCTAGCTCCTTAATTAAGTCAAGGACTTGGGGTATGTCTTGTTTTTTTCCCTTCCTTACTATCATATGGAGATCTTTTTAAATCCTGTGTAGCTATGAAGAACTTCAGGGATATTTATCTCATTTCCATTCTGATGGGTTTCAAGAATAGATGCTACAATTCTTGGAAGGGCCAAAGCTGATCCATTAAGTGTGTGAGCAAGTACTTTGTTTTTATCTTCTCTAATTTTAAGATTCATTCTATTAGACTGGTAAGTTTTGAAATTACTTACTGAGCTACATTCTAACCATCTCTCTTGACCAGGAGCATAAACCTCAAAATCATAAGTTATACTAGACGCAAATCCTAGGTCTCCAGCACATAATAATAGTTTTCTATAAGATATGTTTAGTGATCTGATAAGGCTTTCTACATAATTACACATTGATTCGAGAGCTTCTTCAGAATCACTTTGTTTTTCAATGTGTACAATCTCAACCTTATCAAATTGATGTAACCTATTTAAACCTCTAACATGGGCTCCCCAAGACCCTGCTTCTTTCCTAAAACATGGGGTGTAGGCAACATTTTTGATTGGTAGATCGCTGTCATTAATGATATTCTTTCTATAAATATTTGTTATAGGCACTTCGGCTGTTGGAATCATAAATAGATTTTCATTTTCAATCTTGTACATCATCCCTTCTTTATCTGGAAGTTGACCAGTTCCAAAACCAGATTCTTCATTTATCAAGATTGGTGGCTGAATTTCAATGTACTCATTCTTTTCAGCTTCATCTAAAAAATAGTTTATGAGCGCTCTCTGTAACTTAGCACCCTTGTTGATATAAATTGGAAATCCAGCACCTGTAATTTTATTTCCGTTGTCAAAATCTATAAGATTAAAATCCCTTATAATTTCCCAATGAGGTTTTAGTTTTATCTCTCTCTCTAATGAGACTTCATGTTTTAAAATTTCTATGTTATTATCTTCTGAGTTTCCTTCGGGAACCTTTTTGTCAGGAGTGTTAGGGATATTCACTAAAATATTTTTAATGTTTTCTTCCTTAATTTTCAGTTCTTTCTCAGTTGATTTACTGCTCTCCTTTATTTGAGTAGATTTATTTTTAAGGTCTGTGATATCTTTATCTCCAGATTTAATTTTCATTCCGATTTCCTTCGCGATCTTGTTAGATTCTGCTAAAAGATTATCAAGACTTGTCTTTAAAGATTTTCTTTCGTCATCTAATGATATAAGCTTATTTAAATTATCTTCAATATCTTTTAATCCTCTTTTCTTGAGTGATAAAACAAATTCTTCTTTGTTCTTTCTAAGCTCATTTAACTCTATCATAGTTCAAAAATTTATATGAAGTTAGCATGAATGATAATAAAAATTCAATCTAATAAAAATTAATTTTTTTTTTGACAATATGCATAATAATGGTATCATTGCGGTGTCAATTGTTATTAGGTCATCCCTAAAACATTATTCAATACAATTATTAATCAATTAAATTTCAGAGATATGTACACAATGGACGAATTAAATGATAAGTTATTATCAGAGTTAAAAAATATTACTGAGGAGCTTGGAATTAAGGGCGCATCCAAACTTTCAAAGCAAGATCTTATATACAAAATATTAGATGAGCAAGCGATATCTAAACCTAAAAAATCTTCTGCTAAAAAACCTAAATCAGATTCAAAGTCCTCGCCTAAGACTAAATCTACTGAACCGTCAAAAAGACCTACTGGCAGGACAAATTCAAGATCAGGTGATAGGCCTAATGATAGGGTAAGAGCACCAAAAAACACCGAATATGAAAAGAATGTTAAAGAATTTGAGGGTGTAATAGAAAGTGAAGGCGTACTTGAGATGATGCAAGATGGATATGGATTTCTAAGAAGTAGTGATTACAATTATCTAGCTAGTCCAGATGATATTTATGTATCTCCTTCACAAGTTAAATTATTTGGTTTAAAAACTGGAGATACTGTCTTTGGTAAAATAAGACCACCAAAAGAAAACGAAAAATATTTTGCATTAATTGAAGTTTCTAAAATTAATGGAAAGTCTCCTGAGGAAGTAAGAGATAGAATACCATTCAAGTATTTGACACCACTTTTTCCTGAGGAAAAATTAAATTTAAGTACAAATCAAGATAACTATTCTACAAGAATTCTTGATCTTTTTTCTCCAATAGGTAAAGGTCAAAGAGGTATGATAGTCTCACAACCTAAGACTGGAAAAACTGTTCTTTTGAAGCAAATTGCTAATGCGATCGCAGAAAATCATCCGGAGGTTTATCTTATGATATTACTTATTGATGAGAGGCCAGAGGAAGTAACAGATATGGCAAGAAGCGTTAAGGCAGAAGTTGTATCGTCTACTTTTGATGAGCAAGCTGAAAGGCACGTTAAAGTTGCAAATATAATTTTAGAGAAAGCTAAGAGAATGGTAGAATGTGGTCACGATGTTGTAATTCTTCTTGATTCAATCACTAGACTTGCAAGAGCACATAATACTGTTATACCTTCATCTGGTAAAATTCTTTCGGGTGGGGTTGATGCTAATGCTCTTCATAAGCCAAAAAGATTTTTTGGTGCCGCTAGAAATGTTGAAAAGGGAGGTTCTTTAACTATCATAGCTACTGCGTTAATTGAAACAGGTTCTAAGATGGATGAGGTTATTTTTGAGGAATTTAAAGGTACAGGTAACATGGAACTTCAACTTGATAGAAAGCTTTCTAACAGAAGAATTTATCCTGCCATCGATGTTACTGCATCAGGTACTAGGAGGGAAGACCTTCTTATGGATAAGGATGAACTTTCAAGATTATGGATCCTTAGAAAATACTTAGCTGATATGAATTCTGTTGAGGCTATGGAGTTTCTTTTGTCTAAAATTAAAGGAACAAGAAATAATGAAGAATTTCTTGTTTCAATGAACGGATAAATCCTTAACTTTTTTTGATTTTCCTATTAAATAATAAATTTAATTTCTAGATTTATTTTCATGTTTTTTCAAACAAAAAATCTAGACAACACCAAGGTTTTTGATGTAGTATCTAATGACTTTAAATATGCTAAAGCATTGAATTCATTCGGTATAGACTTTTATAAACACTATGATCTTACAATTGATCAGGTTTGTAAAGAAAAAGGTCTTTCCTCTAATTCAATCCATGGTTATCGTGTTGCTATGGATGAATCTTTTGATCTTGATATTAAAACACTTGAGTCTTCACCCCTTAACCTTGTAATTGAGTATTTAAAACATAACCACAGTTATTTTATTAAAAATAAGCTTCCTTATATTAAGAGCCTTATATCTAGCCTTTCACTTGAAAATAAAAAGTTTAATT
This sequence comes from Flammeovirgaceae bacterium, assembly GCA_038113315.1. Taxonomy (GTDB): domain Bacteria; phylum Bacteroidota; class Bacteroidia; order Cytophagales; family MED-G16; genus MED-G16. The sequence continues at coordinate 11,161 of JAYNOQ010000042.1, forward strand.
TTTTTAAGGATTTAAAATTTATATTTCCTCTTTTCTATGAAGACTTTGTGGATCATATTCTTGAGGAAGAAAAATTTATTTTCTCTTATATTCAGAAACTTTATCATCTTGAGGATAGCAATAAAAGTCATGTAAAAATGTTTTTTGAAATGAAGAAAATTTCTCTTAAAAATATAGCAAAAGAACATTTAGAGGAAGATTCTGAAATGAGTGGAATTAGAGGATTGACAAGTAATTATTCTTATAAAAATATTGAAAACTTACATCTTAAAGTTATATTTCAGGAATTAGAAGCTTTTGATAAAGAACTAGATATTCATTCTGAAATTGAGAACTCAATACTTTTCCCAAGAGCATTAGACTTAGAGAAAAATGTTGCTGACAAAATAAGAAATATTTCATTTCTTAATTAATGGGAAGAATTCTTTGTTTTGACTATGGAGTAAAGAGAGTAGGGGTAGCTGTCACAGATGAGTTAAAAATAATTTCTTCGCCTTTTGATACTTTTCCTACCTCTAATGCATTTAATTTAATTTCAGAATATATTTCAGAGAACATTATTGAGATGTTTGTGGTTGGACTTCCATATGATTTAAAGGGGAGAGAAACTGATGCAACAAAAAAGACTTTAGATTTCATAAAATCTTTAAAAAAGAAATTCCCTTCTATACCTGTTGATACATATGATGAAAGGTATACATCTAAAATTGCAAAAGATACAATAAAAGAAATGGGAAAATCTAAAAAGTATAGGCGGGAGAAAAGTAATGTTGATAAAATTAGTGCATCTATAATATTACAGTCATATTTGAGAAGAAAAAATATATGATTTATCCAATTACACTTTACGGAGATTCTGTTCTTAGGGAAGCTTGTGAGAATATTGTTAAGGGAGAAACTGATGTTTTAAATCTTTCTAGTGATATGTTTGAGACTATGATTCAGGCTGATGGTATTGGTTTAGCAGCTCCTCAAATTGGTATATCAAAAAGGATATTTGTTGTTGATGGAACTTCGCTTGAAGATGAAGAAATGTCTTCTTTTAAAAAAGTTTTTATTAATCCTATTATTTTAGAAGAAGATGGTGATGAGTGGGAGTTTGAGGAAGGGTGTCTAAGTATACCTGGAGTTAGGGGAGGAGTATTTAGAAAATCAGAAATACTCATTCGTTATTTTGATGAGAATTGGAATGAAAAAGAAGAGAGTTATGATGGTATGAAGGCCAGAATTATTCAACACGAATACGATCATATAGAAGGTAAGCTTTTTGTTGATTACCTCTCATCAATTAAAAGAAAACTTATTAAAAATAAATTGTCTGAGATATCAAAGGGAAATTGTGAGGTTGCCTATAAAGTAAAATCATAGTAATGAGTAATTCTATCGAAGAGATATATTCAATATTTAAAAAATCATCTGGAATTAGTACAGATACCAGGTCAATAAAAGAAAACTCTATCTACTTTGCTTTAAAAGGACCTAATTTTAATGGCAATCATTTTGCTGAAGATGCATTGGAAAAAGGTGCGATTTTGTCAGTTGTTGATGATAAAAGCTTGAATGGTATTTCTAATAATTTCATAATCGTTAGAGATTCTTTAAAAACATTACAGGATTTAGCTAAATACCATAGAGAAAAACTTAATATACCTTTCGTTGGTATAACAGGTTCAAATGGAAAAACAACAACCAAAAGTCTAATTGAAAAAGTATTATCCTCAAAGTATAAAGTAAGAGCTACAGAAGGGAATTTAAATAACCATATCGGTGTTCCATTGAGTGTGCTGAATGTTTCCGATAATGATGAAATTGCTGTAATTGAAATGGGAGCAAGCGCAGTTGGGGAAATTAAATTACTATCTGAAATATGCAGACCAACTATTGGCCTTATAACTAATATCTCAAATGCTCATGTTAAAGGATTCAAAAATATTGAAGGCGTAATTAGAGGTAAGTCAGAGTTATTTGATTACCTTCTTAAAAATGATGGAAAGGTTATTATAAATAATTTTGATGAAGTCATTAATAATTTTTCAAAGCGTTTTGTCGATGCAATTCATCTTGATGGTAAAAGTTCTATAGTAAATGTTACATTAATTGAGTCAACACCACAGATAAAATTTAGTATAAATGATAACGATATTTTTATTTCAAATTTATTTGGTGAGTATAATTTTCAAAATATTTTATTTGCTTTAACTGTAGGTAAATATTTTAATATTGATCTTGAGCAGTCATCAAAAATTGTTTCGAAATATATTCCAAATAATAATAGATCTGAAAAACTAGACTATAAATCAAACTGTATAATATTGGATGCTTATAATGCTAATCCAACCTCTATGGAAAAAGCAATCAATGCAGTTTTTAATTTTAAAAATAAAAATAAAGTAATGATACTTGGTGACATGAATGAGCTTGGTGATCAATCAAATTCCGAACATCTTAGGATAGGTAAGCTTATAAAAACATTGAAGATTAATCATGTATTTTTTATTGGAAATAAGATGAGGTGCGCTCATGATGAAAACCCAGACTCTATGTGGTTTGAAAAAGTAGATGATCTAATTAAAGGTATTAAAAAATTAAGCTTAAAAAATTCTGATATTTTAATAAAAGGATCAAGGAGTCTTAAGTTAGAAAAGTCTCTTGAAGTGATTAAGCAAATATCAGTTTGATATTTGTTGTAAAAAGCTTTATACCTATCGCCAATAAAATAAT
>JAYNOQ010000043.1:0-13839 GCA_038113315.1 Flammeovirgaceae bacterium
TTCGAAATATATGATGAGACAATCAGGGATTATAGACAATTCTATTCCTTATTATACGAAGTAGGATATAACTATAATGTACCCGTTTTATTTGAGATGATGATTGAGGGGAAGTTAAGTTTGCTATTAAGAGAAAGGATTGTAGCTGAAACTACACAATCATATTTTCCATCTTATTATGCGTATGGGATAATGCCTTCATTTAGCAATAATTATGGGTATGTGAATAAGGTTAAATACGATTATTTTTTTCTTACACAAGATGGTAAAATACATCGTTTTAAGGGCAAAAAGAAGGATTTGTATAAGATGATGGAAGATAAGTATGATGAAATAAAAAAGTATATGTCTGATAAAAAAATTAACTTAAAGAAAATGAGTGATCTTGCCAAAATAGTTAATTATTATAATTTAATTTAATATGAATAAACCTTTAATACTAGTGACTAATGATGATGGAATTGATTCAAAAGGAATAAGACTTTTAGTTTCAATTATGTCTGATTTTGGAGAGGTTGTTGTAGTCGCTCCTGATAGTCCTCAATCAGGAATGGGACATGCAATTACTGTGGGTGATAAACTAAGATTAGTAAAATCAGATCTCTTTGGTGATATTGAATCTTATAAGTGTAGTGGTACACCTGCAGATTGTGTAAAAATTGCTAAACATCATATACTTAAAAATAGAAATATTGATTTGATTGCAAGTGGAATAAATCACGGGAGTAACTCTTCAATAAGTGTTCTTTATTCAGGGACAATGTCTGCAGCTATTGAAGGTGCAATTGAAAATACGCCAGCTATTGGCTTCTCTTTATGTGATTTTGATCCGAATGCATATCTAGATCATTCAAAAGAATATATTAAAGTAATAACTAAAAATGCTATTGAAAATGGTATGCCAGAGTCTATTGCATTAAACGTTAATATTCCTGCTATTTCTAGTGAAAAAATAAAAGGAATTAAGTTTTGTAGACAGGCTAATGCGATATGGGAAGAAACATTTGATAAAAGACATGACCCCTATGGGAGAGAATATTATTGGATGGTAGGGAATTTTGTTAATCATGATAAAGGTAAAGATAACGATGAGTGGGCCATAAAAAATAATTATGTTTCAATTGTACCATGCAAATTTGATTTAAGTTCAAAGAGAGGGCTGAATTATTTAAATGAAAATTGGTCTATCTAAGGATCAACATCTATTGTAATTAAATTATTATTAAATTTTTTCATTCTATTTACTTTAATAATTTCTTCAAATATTATTTTTTTGTTTTTTCTCAAATTTCTAACTCTATCTAGTTTTAAATAAATTTTATAAATAATTTTTCCTCTAGATTTAATCAATCCAACATTAGTAATATCACAGAAGCTGAACTTATTTTTAATCTCATTATATAGGGTATCTCCTTTAGATAAGATGTCATCTTTTTTCTTAGAGCTTAATTCTAGAGAAATAAGTCTTTTAAAAGGAGAATAATTAAATAATTCTCTCTCATTCATTTCTTTAGAAATAATCTTAAAGTAATCATCTCTTATAATGTCTTTTAATTCACTTGAATCAGATTTAAATAACTGAATAATTGCCTCTTTATCATCATATTTTACTTTTTTAATAACTTTAAATATTAACTGAAAATATATTTCATTTGATCTGTAATTTGAAATAGAGGATATTTTATCAGGATCAATTAAAATTAAAAGATTGTAGTTAAATTGATCAAGTCCGTCTATTACTGAGTAGTTTCCAATGATAATATCATACTGATTTATTTCTTTAAAAAACATTTCAATTTGATTTCTGGTAAATGTAGATGTATTTGAAATAGAAAGGATTTTATAATTTGAATTGGATCTTGTTAAGCTATTTTGAATTTCTTCTATATCACTAGAATAGGGAGTGAAAACTATTGATTTTTGATTTTTTTCAAAGTTTGTTTTAATCCTATCTAGTATATTTAGCGAAATAATACCATCTATTTTATTTTTTAGTTTATTTTCTAATTTATTGAAGATAGAAATTCTTTTTAAGTCTGTTTTAAGTTTTAGTTTTTTTGATTTGTCATAAAATTTAAACTTATTTTTTTTGGTGTTATACATTGATTCTAGTGAGGGAGAATCAGATATCAGGTCGATATCACACATATGAATATTAGAAAGAACTACAGCACAGTCTCTTGCATTAAATCTTAATACTTTATCTGTTTCTTTATATAAGTAGTTATGCTCATATATTACATAAATTTTCTTTAAATCGATAAAAGGCAAGAATACTGCCGACTTACTTCCTAGTATTATAATTTTTTCATTCTTTAATACAGATTTCCATATTTTAATTTTATCAGTTGGGATTGTTTTAGAATCATAAATGTATATGTCTTTACATTTTTTAGATAATATATTAAATGTTGATTGAGTCTTGTATGAGTTTGGACATAGTATTAATATTTGCTTATAATTTGTATTTGATTTTATCTCATCTATGATATTAGGTATGATATTCTTCGAATGATCAACAACTAGATTTGTTTTATAATTTTTATTTTTCTGATTTATCTTTTTATGAGACTGTTCATCTAGGTTAATATCTAAAATATTTTTTGAAAATATAGAGTTAAAAATTTTTGGTAATCCTACTAGATAATAAGATGATGACCAGTTTAGAAGCTCCAGTTGAGGATCTGACAGAATGCTTTCATAACTTTCAACTGAAATTATTTCTTTAATTTGAAAGTTACTTTTCTTGTTATAAGGTTTAGAAATAACAATCCCTTTTACGATTTCATTATTATTACCAAAAGGAATTTTTACAACTGAACCTATTTTTGTTTTAATATTTGATTTATAGGTAAAGAATTTATTTAGAGGTACTCTTATTAGTATGTCAATGCAAAGTAAATCTTTCATTATATGTAGAAAGATTCAATTTAATAAAGAATAATATGATAGAATAATGAAATTTACTTTTTAGAGTCTTTGGCCTCTTTTTTAGTCTCTACTTCTTCTTTAGAATCAGTTGACGATTTGTTATCTGATACATTTTCAGAAGATGCTTTAGTATCTTTAGTTTCATCTTTTGGTGTGTCTTCTTTTTTAGCCGCTTTCTTCTTCTTTTTTGTTTTTACAATATCTCCTGTGACATTAATTTTGATTGGATGTGTTAAGTCTTTGTGAATTTTCAAGTCCACATCATACTCTCCAATAGAATTTACTTTTGAAAGGATAGATATATTTCTCTTATGAATTTCAATTCCTTTTTCTTCTAACATCTTAGAAATTTGAGAGGTAGTGATAGATCCAAATACCTTCTCATCAGAACCTGTTTTAAGCTTAAACTCAAGGACTAAGTCTCCAATTTTTTTAGCTAATTTCTGAGCCTCTTTAAGTATTTCCTCTTGCTTTTTAGCAGTTTGTTTTAAATTCTCTTCTAAAACTTTAGAATTTGCTTTATTAGCAAGGACACCAAATCCCTTAGGTATGATATAGTTTCTACCATAACCATTCTTAACATTTACTACTTCGTCTTTAAATCCTAGTCCAGGTACGTCTTTGATTAATATAATTTCCATCTTAGTAATTAGTTAGTATCAGTTGTGTATGGTAATAAAGCTAGGTGTCTAGCTCTTTTTACAGCTTGTGCAACTTTCTTCTGGTATTTAGCACTTGTTCCCGTTATTCTTCTTGGTAAAATCTTACCCTGGTCATTGATAAATTGTTTTAGGAAAGAAGGATCCTTATAATCAATATATTTTATTCCACTTTTTTTAAATCTACAGAACTTCTTTTTTTTGCTAGATCTATCTATAGACTCATTTTGTAATGCTGAATTAAATTGTCTTCTCATTTTTTCTTTTTATTAAATTCACCTTTTGCTCTTCTTGCATTGTACTCGAGAGCATCTTTACACAGAGAAACAGATATATATCTTAAAATAGATCTATCTCTTTTTAATTCTGTTTCAAGTTTTTTGACAAAATCTATTTTCTCTGTTTCGTATTGAAAAAGATGAAAAAAGCCAGAATTTTTGTTGTTTATTGGATATGCGAGTTCTTTAAACCCTAGTGACTCATCACAAACAGTCTTGACCTTACCGGTATCAAGAATTTTTTTATATTTTTTAACAGTATCCTCTACCTGCTTTTCAGATAGAACGGGATTTATTATGAATACTGTTTCGTAATTTTTATTCATATAAATTTCCTTAAATGAGATGCAAAGCTAATATTTTGAAATTAAAATCATAGTTATTTTATCAAAAATTCTCCGCTTCCAATTTTATATTCGTTTGTATAAAAATGAACTTTATGTAAACCCTTATCAAATTCTTGATTTTTAATATAATTTATACTCAACTCCTTCTTAGATCTATCCACTAAAACACCTTCTTTTATAGTATAAAATTCTTCTCTTTTTTCATATGTAAATGTTCCTGATCCTTTTGAAATATCATATATGATTTCTCCATTAGGCTTTTCAATAGATATATAAACATCAACTACCTCTATTTTAGCTAGATCATTTTCATTCAAAGTTAAATTAATTGACAATCTATCTAAAGATCTATTTCTAAATGAGTTTTTCTTTTCTGATCCGTTTCTGAAAATACCAATTACTTCAAAGTCTAATATTTCTAATCTAGAGGCTACCTCAATTTTTTCTTCTAATTTTTTATTTGACTGATTAATATTTGATATTGTACTATTCAAATTATTAATTTCTATCTTTTGTTCTTTATTTTCTTCGAATAATTGTTCGTTAACCTTCTTTAACCTTTCTATTTCTTCGTCTTGGGCAAGTAAAAGTTCTCTATATCCATCTACTTTACCTTGTAATCTATTTATTTGTGCGTATGCCCTGGTTCTAAATTCTTTTTTTTCTATTTCTAAGTTTTCCTTAAGTACTAAAAGAGAATCTATGTCTCCACCTAATTGAGATATTGTAAGTATTTTTTCACTTAATACATTAGAAATAGAATCTAATTCTAGATATACATTATCTAATTCTTTTTCTTGCATCATCTTTATTTTTTCATTTTCATTATTTTGATAAATAAAATATGCTAACCCAATTATTATTACAATAATTATTCCTGATAGAAGTCTAATTATTTTTTTTTCTTTCATTACGTTTACAATTGAATGCTAAATTAATTAATTACAATTGAAGGTAAAAATTGATAGTACTTGGGAAAAAGAATTAATTGAAATTTTCAACAGTGATTTTTTTATAGAATTAACGAAAAATGTAAGAAATGAGTATAAAAAATATAAAGTTTTTCCACAGGGAAAAAACATTTTTAATGCATTCAACTTATGTCCATTTGATAAATTAAAAGTAGTTATTTTAGGACAGGATCCTTATCATGGAATAAATCAAGCTAATGGTTTATGTTTCTCTGTAAATAAGGGAGTTACGGTACCTCCATCATTAAAAAATATTTATAAAGAACTTAGAAATAACTTTGAAAATTATAAATATGAAGATGGAGATCTTTCTAAATGGGCAGAAGATGGTGTATTACTTCTTAATTCAATTTTAACAGTTCGAAAAGGTTTACCAGGTTCTCACAAGGACATTGGTTGGGAAAAATTTACAGATATGGTCATAAATTTGATCTCAAAAAGAAAAAATAATATAGTTTTTTTATTATGGGGTTCTTTTGCTAAGTCAAAAATTAAATTAATTGAAAATAAGGATAATCATCTTATTTTGTCGTCTTCGCATCCTTCACCTTTTTCAGCTTATAACGGATTTTTTAATAATAATCATTTTAAAAAGACCAATGAGTATTTGAGAAAGAATAAGATTAATATGATTAATTGGTAGATTTTATTTAATTACTTTCAAGAATCTATTCCATCTAATAGCACTGAATAAATTATCCTCCTGATAATTATATGAAAACCAGATAAATGACGCTTCACCAAGTATATGATCATATGGTACAAATCCCCAAAATCTAGAATCTTCTGAATTATGCCTATTGTCGCCCATCATAAAGTAATAATCTTGTATAAATGTGTACTTAGAAACTATCTCATTATTAATAATTAGGTTATCATCCTCTATCTTTACATTATCTATGTTTTCATAATTAAGAATGGTAGATCCATATTTCTTAATATTTTCTTTATTTATTTCAATTTCTAAATTTTTGAAAGGGATTAGAAGTGGACCATAAAAATCAGTATTCCAAGGATAAGTTTCTTGGTCTGGAAATATTCTGCCGGTTGTTAATGATTTGTCCATTCTATATAGTATTACATCATCAATAAAGGATTCATTTCCAATAGCGTTTGCATTTTCTTCCTTAGTGTTTATATAATAACCGTTTGTTACTTTGGTATATTCCCAGATATCATATTTTCTGAAAACTCTTTCATTAATTGTGGTGTTTGTTTGGAGAAAATATCTATTCTGTAATTCTTCTGGAATCTCAAGAATTTGACCATTAATTTTAACATCTCCATTATCAATTTCTATAGTATCAGTTGGTAAACCGACACACCTTTTAACATAATAAGTTTTTAAATCTAGAGGTTTATCTAATTCATTTGGATAATTAAATACAACAACATCATTTCTTTCAACTTCTCCAAAACCTGGTAACCTAAATGTAGGTAATTGGATCCAATCTAAATATGATTGGATATCTGTACCCCAAATTTTTTGATGAGTTAGTGGAACCTGAAGCGGAGTTTTAGGAGTTCTAGGCCCATAATTTAATTTATTCACAAATAGAAAGTCACCTACTAATAAAGATTTTTCCATTGATGGGGTAGGGATAGTAAATGCTTCAAATGTAGCCCATCTGATTAAAGTGGCAGCGATTACTGCAAATAATAAGGCATCAAACCATTCTCTTACTGGACCTTTCTTCATAAGTGCAAATCTAATTTTTTAAACTTAATTGAATAATTTTTTAACAAATTATTTAGAATGAAAAATATAATGAGACACCCACCAAATTACTAGTATTTATCTTCTCAAGAGATGGTTTAACTCTAACGCTTAAATCATTGTTTATATCAAATTCATTTAAATGTGCAAAAATATGAGCGTCAACTATATTCAATAAATAATATACTCCAGTGAAAATTATTAGCATATCTCTATTTCTTCTCCAGAAATCCATATTTCTCTCCAAGGAATTTCTACTAAAATTTGGAAATGGATTAACTGTTAATGCGTCATCATCAATTTCATAGGTTAATGCTGTTTTAAATTCATGATACATGTCATTATTAAATTTAATATAATGTCCTATAACAGCATATCCTCCATATATAACAGGTAATTTCCAATACTGCTTATTGTACACTTGCCCTAAACCAGGTACAATAGCAGATAATCTTGATGCTTTTTGTGGATTGAACACTTTAATCTTTTCATCTTGAGAAAACCCTATGCTAGATGTAAAGATTATAAGAAAAAGAATTTTTTTCATTTAAATAATATCTAATAATTCAAGTATTCTGTTTAAATCATTAGTTGACTTGTATGGTATTATAATTTTTCCAATTTTATCATCACCTTGTGTTGTAATTTTTGTTCCAAAATATGATGACAATTTTGACTCTATTTTTTCTAAATTATTAGTTCTTGATTTTTCCTTTGGTATTGACCTTTTTTGTTTGTTTAAATTTCTAACCAATTCTTCTGTCTTTCTTACAGATAGTTTGTTTACTAGTATTAGTTGATAAATTTTTAGTTGTAACTCGCTTGTTTCTATAGCTATTAAAGATCTTGCGTGACCCATTTGAATCTTATTATCTTTTAGCCCTTTCTGTATAGTAGGGGGGAGCTTTAAGAGTCTTAAATAATTATTGATAGTTGTTCTATCCTTTCCAACTCTGGCACCTAATTTTTCTTGGTTGATTTTTAATTCATCTATAAGTTTTTTATATGATATAGCAATTTCTATTGAATTTAGATTTTCTCTTTGAATATTTTCAATTAAAGCTAATTCTAGTAAATTTTTATCATCTGTATCTCTAATAAATGCAGGTATTGTCTTATTTCCAATAAGTTTTGAAGCCCTAAATCTTCTTTCACCCGATATTAATTGAAATTTATCATTATCAATTCTTCTAACAGTTATTGGTTGAATAATTCCATGTTGCTTAATTGATAGAGATAACTCTTTGATTTTCTCTTCATTAAATGATTTTCTAGGTTGATCTTTATTTATTTCAATTTTATTAATTTGAATCTCATCAAAGATGCTTTCTTCAACTTTTTTTTCAGAAACATTTAATAATGATCCTAATCCTCTACCTAAAGTGTTTCGTTTGTTTACCATTCAACTTTTACTGTACCATTTTTATCTACAACTTCTTTTGCTAAATTTAGGTAGCTTATCGATCCTTTACAACTAGCATCATAAGATATTACTGGAATACCGAAAGAAGGAGCCTCACTCAATTTAACATTTCTTGGAATAATAGTATTAAATACTAGATTTTTAAAATGAGTCTGAACTTCTTCAACTACTTGATTACTTAGTCTAAGTCTGACATCGTACATACTCATTAATATACCTTCAATTGTTAATTTTTTATTTAGATCATTCTGAATAAGTTTGATTGTTTCTAATAGTTTACCAAGACCTTCTAATGCAAAATACTCACATTGTACAGGTATTATAACAGAATCAGATGCAACCAATGAATTAACTGTAACAATACCAAGAGAGGGAGAACAATCTATTATTATGAAATCATAATCATCTTTTATGCTATCTACACAAGATCTCATCCTCAAGTCTCTATCTTTGATATCAACCATTTCGACTTCAGCTCCAACTAAATCAATGTCAGATGGTAAAATATCTAAAAAGTCTACATCTGAATTAATAATACAATCAGAGTCAATCTCATTATTTATCATGCACTCGTAAACAGTTTTTTTTATAGTTTTTGAATCAATCCCTAATCCTGAGGTTGCATTAGCTTGTGGGTCAGCATCTATAATTAATGTTTTATACTCTAATGCAGCTAAACTTGCAGCTAAATTAATTGATGTAGTAGTCTTACCAACACCTCCTTTTTGATTTGCAATAGAAATTACTTTGCCCATTTAGATAGTTAATTATAAAACTTAATTTATTTATTTTTTTTATTATTTTCTTGCCTTGCCTTCATTGCTTCTTCAATTCTTAACTGAAAACTAGATTTTTTTGTGTTAACAGTTCTCTTTCTGTTAAATTCTATCTCTTTTTTTATTTTCTCCTCATCCACAAATCTTTTGAAGATAAAAATTTGAGCATAAGAAGCTACGTTTGAAAGAAAATAATAATATGTTAATCCCGATGAAAAATTATTAAAAATAAATAAAAACATAATTGGCAGAACATATTGAATTGTTTTCATTGGTCCTTCCATTGTTTGCATTTGTGAATTTGCCTTATTTATTAAAATAGTAGAAACGGTCATTAAGATTGTAAATAAACTAATATGATCACCATATAGTGGGAGATAAAAAGGGAGATCTAAAATTGAATCATAATTTGATAGATCTGTAGCCCACAAAAACGATTTACCTCGCAATTCAATAGCGTTAGGAAGGAAATAGAATACAGATACTAAAATTGGTAACTGGAATAATATCGGAAGACATCCTCCTAATGGGCTTACCCCTGTTTTTTGATATAATTCCATTATTTCTCCTTGTGACTTCTGCATGTCGCCATCATGTTTTTTCCTTATATCTTGAATCTCTGGATTCAAAACCTTCATTTTTGCCATTGAGAGATGGGACTTGAATGTTAGAGGTGTAACAACTATTCTAATTAGAAATACCATGAAGAGAATAATAAGACCGTAATTAGATGTAATATTTTCCAAAAAATTAAAAATTGGTACAATGATGTATCTGTTAAACCCTCCTACACCAAACCATCCAAGATATAAATTGTTATGAAATTCATAATCTATGTCTTTTAATATTGAATATTTATTGGGACCAAAGTAATATTTTAAAGTAATTGTATTATTTACAAAAGGTATTTCTGAATTTAAAGTAAATTTTTTATTGAATAAGTCACTTTCTTGATATTCAGAAGTTAAACTACTGTTTACAATATAATTTTCAGATATAACAGCAGAACTAAAAAATTGTTGTTTGAAAGAAACCCACCTTAATTCCTCCTCTATATCAATTCTTTCAAGATCAGAAGAGCTTGCTGAGGTGTAGTCAAACTCATCATCTTTACTGAAATAATTAATTCTTGTCTGATTTTTTTCATTAGTTATATTATTCTCTTGGTGTAAGAGGTTACTTGACCAGTTAAATTTTAAGTTTTGAGGATTAATAAATCTATCATTAAGTAATATTTTTGATTCAATTAGGAAACCATCATTTATTTCATAAATAACAGTGATTTTTTTCTGATCTATATCTGATGCAGTAAAAGTAACTATTTTGTTTTCTCCATTACTTTGAATTTTTTTATCAAATATAATTTCATTAAATCTACTGTTTTTGCCGTCATTAATAACAATATCAAAATTTCCACTCTCTCCATAAATATTTACCTTTTCGTTGACAGGATTTGTATAATCTTTGAGTTTGACATCAGAAATAATTGCTCCCTTGTTACTAAATGTTATAATTATATTTTCATTTTCAATAACAAATGACTCCTCTTGAATGTTTGAGTTGAACCTTTCATCAATATTATTTTCTTTTATGCTTTCAATATTTTCAACGGTATTATTATCAACAGACTCAGTTGCTACTACCTCATCAGAAACTTCAGGTGATGTATTTTGACCTGGAGGGAAAAATGTATAATAAGTAAGAATTAAAAGCATTATAAGGGTAAATCCTATAAATCTATTATTGTCCATTTTTAATTGATTTTATTTTTTTAACAAAACTAATGAATAGTGGGTGAGGTTTTAATACTCTACTTCTATATTCTGGATGATATTGAGTTCCAATGAACCATGGATGATTTTTTAATTCAATTACCTCAACTAAATTTAATTTTTTGTTAACTCCTGAAGTTACCATCCCATTATCATTAAATTCTTTCTTAAATGAATTGTTAAATTCATATCTGTGTCTATGCCTCTCTTTAATCTCATTACTTTTATATGTTTTATATACTAGTGACCCTTTTTCTAAAGAACAATTATATGATCCCAATCTCATTGTTCCTCCTTTATTTTTAATATTTTTTTGACCTTCCATTAAGTCTATTACAGGGTAAGGAGTATTTTTATCAAATTCTGTGGAGTGTGCATTTTTATTTTTTAATACATTTCTAGAAAACTCTATACATGCACATTGCATACCAAGACAAATTCCAAAAAATGGAATGTTATTTTCTCTTACATGCTTGATTGCAGATATTTTACCCTCAACACCTCTCTCACCAAACCCGGGAGCAACAATTACACCGTCAATATTTGTAAGATTTTTTTTAATGTTTTTACTATCTAAATCTTCAGATAAAATCCATTTAATATCTACTTTAGAATTTAAATTTGCTCCAGCATGAATTAAAGATTCAGATATTGATTTATATGCATCATGAAGAGAAACATACTTACCAATTATAGCAATATTTAGAGTATTATTAGAAGAGTGTAAATTTTTTAAAAAGTTCTTCCATCTACTTAATCTTAGAGGTTTTTTCTTTTTTATTTTCAAATAATTCAAAACTATTTCATGTAATCTTTCTTCCCTCATTAAAACAGGCACATCATAAATAGATTTAGCGTCAATTGATTCTATAACTGAATTTTTTTCAACATTACAAAAAAGAGCAAGTTTATTTTTGATTTCTCTGCTTAATTTATGTTCACTTCTACACACAAGAATATCTGGTTGTATTCCAGCTTCTAATAATTTTTTGACAGAATGTTGAGTTGGTTTAGTTTTCAATTCACCTGATGTTGACAGGTAAGGAATAAGAGTCAAATGTATATTAAGAAAATCTTCTCTTTTTAAGTCAAATTTAGCTTGTCTTACAGCCTCAAAAAATGGTAAAGATTCTATATCACCTATGCATCCACCAATTTCAGTAATTATAATTTCAAAAGAATTATTTTTCCCAATTTTATAAAAGCTGTTTTTAATTTCATCAGTAATGTGAGGTATAACTTGAACTGTTTTTCCTAAAAATTCCCCTTTTCTCTCTTTAGAAATTACATTATTATAAATTCTCCCAGTAGTCACATTATTATCCTGAGAAGTAGTTATACCTAAAAATCTTTCATAATGTCCAAGATCCAAATCTGTTTCAGCTCCATCTTCAGTAACATAACATTCACCGTGTTCATAAGGGCTCATTGTACCTGGATCAATATTTAAATACGGATCAAATTTCTGAATAGTAACTTTATAACCAACGGCTTTCAATAAAAGTCCTAATGATGCTGAAATTATTCCTTTTCCTAGAGAAGAAGTTACTCCACCCGTTACGAAGATGTATTTTTTTTTCATAATTACTTATATACTGTAACGGGAACCAAATTTAAGTTAAATAATTATATTCTTTTATAAAATTCAATTTTATTCAAAACCAAAAACTAATAATTTAAATTTGCATCAAATTATGAATTTTAAAGAGCACATAGAAAGAGATAAAAATTTAAATCTAATTAAGGATCAAACTCTTCATTTAGAAATAGAATCTTATTTAGTTGGTGGATATGTTAGAGACATTCTAATAAGCAGAGATTGTAAGGATATAGATATTATGACTATCGGTGAACCCTATGAATTAGTTGAAAATATTTCTAAAAAGAAAGGGTTTTCTGACTTTAAAATTTTTAAAAACTTCGGTACTGCTGCTGTAAATTTTAAAAAATTTAATTACGAGTTTGTTGGTGCTAGAAAAGAATCTTATAATAAAAGTTCAAGAAATCCAGAAGTTTCACCTGGTCTATTTCAAGATGACATGAAAAGAAGAGATTTCACAATTAATGCTCTAGCTGTTTCGATGAATCAAGACTATGGGGAATTAATTGATACTTTTGATGGTCTTGAAGATTTGAAAAATAAAATTATTAAGACTTGTGATGATCCTCATAAAACATTTGATGATGATCCTCTTAGAATGATGAGAGCAATTAGATTTGCAACTCAACTTAATTTTGATATTGAAGAGTCAACATTTGAATCAATTTGTAATAACGCAGAAAGAATTAAAATAATTAGTCAGGAGAGAATCACAGATGAATTAAATAAAATTATTTTATCAGAAAAACCTTCATATGGTTTTAAGCTTCTCTATGTTTCTGGAATATTAAAGCATATTTTTCCTGAAATGAATAATCTTCAAGGCGTTGAGAAAATAAACAATCATTCTCATAAGGATAATTTTTATCACACATTAGAAGTTTTAGATAATACATGTAAAGTTTCTGATGACCTATGGTTAAGATGGTCAGCTATACTTCATGACATAGCAAAACCACATACTAAAAGATACAAGGAAAATGTTGGGTGGACTTTTCATGGACATGAAGATTTAGGTGCAAGATTGGTACCTAAAATTTTTAAAAAATTAAGATTACCCCTTAATCATAAGATGAAATATGTTCAGAAATTGGTTAGACTCCATTTAAGGCCTATAGCCTTAGTTAAAGATCATATTACAGATTCTGCAATAAGAAGATTAGTTTTTGATGCAGGAGATGATATTGATGATCTACTTAAATTATGTAGAGCAGATGTAACAACTAAAAATCCAGATAAGTCAAAGAGATACCTTAAAAATTTTGATATTGTCGAAAGTAAAATAGAAATAGTTGAGGAAAATGATAAGATAAAAAATTTTCAACCACCTGTTTCTGGTGAAGAAATTATTAATATTTTTGCTAT
>JAYNOQ010000044.1:0-13446 GCA_038113315.1 Flammeovirgaceae bacterium
TTTTTCTGTAGTATTGGCCTCTTTCAGTGTCAGTAATTTGTCTAGTGTAAGCAACAGTTGCATTTAATCCATTAGCTAATGAACTTAAATCAAAAGTACCTTTTAATGAACCAACGAAAAGATTATCATTTCCTTCATTTATATTCTGTTCTACAATTGATACAGGATTATAATAATCAAAAATAGTTCTCTCATGATAGCCTCCATAAATTGAGTTAGGATCATAAATTGGCATTGTTGGGTTAGACATATAAGCATATCTAAAACCTTCATTACCAAATCCATAGCTCGCATCTTTATTAGAGTAAGAGATATTTACATCAAATACAGCCTTACCATCCATTGCTTTCTGCGATAGATTTAAGTTTGTATTTAGATTATTAAAGCCAGTACCTTTTAAGATACCTTGTTGCTCTCTGTAGTTAACAGCCATTCTATATGTAGTATTTCTATCTCCACCAGAAACTGCAAGATTATGAACCTGAGATACACCATCTCTAGTTACTAAATCAACCCAATCAGTTTCAGCACCGAAATCAACTGCTCCAGGAAGAGCTCTATACTCTGCCGCAGTCATTACATTCATAGATCTAGCTATCTGATCTACAGAAGTAGATACATTATAATCAACTCTAGTAGCTCCTGGTGTACCTTTCTTAGTTGTAACTAAAATTACACCACTTGAACCTCTAGTTCCATAGATAGCGGCAGCAGCACCGTCTTTAATTACATCAATTGACTCAATGTCATTTGGATCAACTAAATCAAGATTACCACCAATTACACCATCAATTACAACAAGAGGAGATGCATTTGCACCTACAGTTGATATACCTCTAAGCCTTAAAGTAAATCCTCCATTAGGATCTCCACCTGGCTTAGTAATAGATAGACCAGCAACTTTACCTTCAAGTAGACCCATTGGATTACTAACTAATCCTTTGTTAAAGTCTTCCTCATTTAAACTGGTAACCGCACTGGTTATCTCCTTTCTTTCCTGTGTACCGTAACCGGTAACAACAATCTCATCAAGAGCAGCTATGTCCTCACTAAGAGATACGCTGATAGATGTTTGAGATCCTACAGGAATTTCAACAGTAGAGTATCCAACATAAGTAACAATAAGGACATCTGATGAAGAAGCATTAATGCTAAATCCACCATCCATATCCGTAATTGTTCCTTGCGAGGTACCTTTAATAATTATATTGGCACCTGGAATACCCATACCATCTTCATCTGTAACTGTTCCAGTTACAGCATTTTGAGCTATTGCATAGCTCATACCTGATAAAAATACCAGGACTAATAGTAAAAGCTTTCTCATATTACGCTTTATAGTTTAGTTTAAAAATTTAACTTAAATAGTTAATTAAAATTATAGACAAACAAACATGTTATTGAATAGAAATTATACTACGAAAAGTAGTACTATAGAATAATAGTTTGGTCATCGACAACACTTTTAATTAGTTAACTGCTCAAAAATGCAATAAAAAAACTAAAAATTAAAAAGATTTTTGTAAAAATTTAAGATTAAAATCCTTGCGAATTTTATATAAAAATGGGATTATTTTTTTTTGTTTAATTAATCAAAAATTTATTTCAATTTTTTTTGCCATTTCCAAGCAGATGACATCATATCATCAAGAGATTTTTTTGACACCCATTTTAAGATATTTTTTGATTTTGTAATATCAGAATATATTTCTTCTATATCACCATCTCTCCTACCCTTAATTGAATATTTTAATTTAATATTATTTACCTTCTCAAATGAATTTATAACATCTAAAACAGAGTATCCTACTCCCGTACCAACATTGAAAAACTCATAGTTTTTTTGATCTTTAGATTCAAAAAGGAAACACAATGCTTTTAAGTGAGCTTCCGCTAAATCTTCAACATGAATATAATCCCTAACCGCTGTACCATCTTTTGTGTTATAATCATTTCCAAACACAGATAATTCATCTCTAATCCCTGCAGCAGTTTGAGTAATATATGGAACAAGATTATCTGGAATTCCTTTTTGAAGCTCTCCAATCAGGCTACTTTCGTGAGCTCCAACAGGATTAAAATATCTTAAAGAGATGGAGGATATTTGATTTTCAGAGTTAATAAAATCTTTAATTATTTTTTCAGATATCTGTTTAGTAGCTGCATATGGTGACTCTGCATTTTTGAAAGATGCACTCTCAGATACTGGCAACTTATCTGGCATACCATATACTGTACAAGAAGAGGAAAACACTAAGTTTGATACATAATTTTCTTTCATTGACTTTAGAATATTGATCAAGGAGTTGAGGTTATTGTTATAATATTTAATCGGATTTTTTACTGAATCAGATACTGACTTAAATGCCGCAAAATGTATAACTCCATCAATTTTATGTTCTTTAAGTATATTGTTAGTTTCATTAAAGTCATTAAGATCAGCATTATAAAAAATAGGCCTAATACCAGTTATTTTCTCAATATTATCTAATATAAATAATTCAGAGTTAGAGAGGTTATCTATTATTACTACCTCATAATTATTGTTAATAAGCTCCACAACAGTATGAGAACCTATATAACCAAGACCACCTGTAACTAAAATTTTCATAATTTATATCTTAAACCATCACCTAATGATGTAATAATTGGTGTTAAATCTAACGAAAACTTTTTTGAGTAATCATCTCCTATCTCATCTAGAAAGTTATCAATGAAATCAGAATGAATTAAATTTATTGTACAACCTCCAAAACCACCTCCCATCATTCTTGCTCCTAATATTTCTTTATGAGTTCTTGTTTTATCAACTAAATAATCAAGTTCACTGCAGCTAACCTCATATAAGTTTTTTAGTCCATCATGAGATAAGTACATTAATTTTCCTAATGAATTCAAATCAAAATTTTTTAAAAACTGAGAGGATTTAATAGTTCTAATATTTTCCTCAATAACGTATAAGGCTCTTTTAAAAATATTTTGAGGCATCACATTTTTTAGTTGTATTAAATTTTCAACTTTCATTTCTGTCAAATAATTAATTTGATAACCAGAGTTTTTAATTATATCAAGAGCATCATTACATTCTCTTACCCTGTCATTGTATGAACTATTTGATAGATCATGCTTCTTGTTTGTATTTAGAAGAAGAATTTTATAATCACCCAATTCTGATTTAATAAATTGATTGGAATTGTCTTTAGTATTAAGAAGAATAGCATTATTTTTTTTGGAATTTATTATTGTGAACTGATCCATAATGCCTCCCTTAAGTCCAATGAAGTCATATTCAACCTCTCTAGAAATAGATAAAAGTTCTTCATTATCAATCTTAAGATTATTTAGTATGTCTAAGCCTTTAACAAAACCACAAATCAGAGATGATGATGAACTTATACCACTTCCTATAGGCAGATTACCATCAATAGAGCAAGAAAAATTTTTTAATACCACTTCTCTTTTATTTAAAATAGAGACTAGAGAACCAATTAGATAATTCTCCCATTTAATCTCTCTTTTTGATAGGTCTTCAAAATTTATTAAACACTTTTTATCTATCGCATCTGAATAAACTTCTGAGTACTTTTCTTGAGATTCAGAAAAAGTTAATTTGATGAATAGATCTGTAGCCCCAGGAAGAACATAACCCCCATTATAATCTATATGCTCACCTATTAAATTAATTCTTCCAGGTGATTTTATAATTATATCTGACCTTTTCATTTTTTTTAAAATTTAACCAAAAAAAAGACAGAATATAGATTCTGTCTTTAGAAAATGATAATAGTATTTTTATTGGTTAATCTGAACATGTAATCCATCCACATTAAACCAGTCATTAAATCTAACTATCTTACCATTATCATTAAAATTTACTAATCCATACCACTTACTAAACGTCTCTTTTCCAGATTCAGTATGAACTGAACTCCAAGTGCCATATATCCTGATATTATTTGGACTAGCACTGGATAAAGATGATGAGTTTTCAAGGCCATCAGACCTATATCTTGATCCACCCCAAAATCCATCTACAATATTACCCTCAGGAAGATTAATACCAGGAGTAAATTTTAAACCATCAAAAGATTTCATATAATTAAGTAGGGCTCCCCTAAGTTCATCCTTACTCAACCACTCATATGCATTATATTCTGGTGGGCTCCATAGAGCTGAGTCAGCAAAAAATTCCATAACTCCGTCAATATCTTCTTCACCAAACGCTTTAGTGAAATCCATAAATGTCTGAACATTTTTATTAAAAGCAACTTCATTGTTTACTGCATTTAGCTCCTCTTTAACCTCAGGGGTACACGAAAAAAGAAAAGTGGAAACGAATATTATTAATAATTTTTTCATAATAATTTTATTAAAAGTCAATTAGTTTTGTATTACAAAAGTAATTATTAAAAAAAGAAAATATTATCTCATGAAAAAATTTGTCTCATTTCTGTTATTATTTTTTTCTTTAAGTTATGCTTTTCCTCAAAAAAATTACATTATTCCAGAGCCTCAAAATATTATATTCCCTGAAAGTAAGCAATATGGATTTAGACTTTCAAAAAAGACATCATTAGAACTATTTGGAATAAATAATTCAAAAGATTTTATAAAAAACTTTATATCGTTTGTTAATCAAGAAACTGGATTTGACCTTAATTCGAAAGTAAATAAAAAATCAAACATACTACTTAGAGTCACTGAAGAGAATCTTAACCTCGGAAATGAGGGATACAAGATATCAATCCTACCAAAGGAAAATTTGATAGTAGAGTCAAATTCTGAAAGAGGATTATTTTATGGAGTAGAAACTTTAAAACAAATTATTCATTTCACAAAAAGAAAAAGAGATGAAGAGTCATTCACTGATTTTGATTTAAATGTAAAAGTAGAACAGATTAAAGATTTAGAATCCAAACAAAATTTTAATGCTGCAAATCTAACTACAGCAGGTTACAAAAATGTTAACGAGACTGGGTACTATCAAGGACTTGAAGAAGTTAAGACGAAATCATTAGATGTCTATAATATTGAACCAATGATAATTGAAGATTATCCGAGATTTAAATATAGAGGTATGATGCTTGATGTATCCAGACATTTTATGCCAAAAGAATTTATAAAAAAATTTATCGATATTATGTCAATTCACAAAATGAATAAATTTCACTGGCATCTTACCGATGACCACGGGTGGAGAATTCAAATTAAACAGTATCCAAAACTTACAGAAATTGGATCTATGAGAGACGGAACAATTATAGGGCATGCTAGATTTGCTGGAAAAAATCCAAAATTTGATAATATACCCCACGGAGGATACTATACTCAGGAAGAAATTAAAGATATTATCAACTACGCAAATGAAAGATACATAGAGGTAATTCCAGAAATAGATATGCCTGGTCATACAGCGTCACTAATTGCATCTTACCCGGAACTAGGTACAGCAAAAGAAAAAATAAAAGTTAAAAAAATATGGGGCGTTCAAGATGAAATTTTAATTCCAACAGAAAACACATTTATTTTTTTAGATAATCTATTCAAAGAAATAACTACATTATTTCCATCGGAATATGTACATATTGGAGGAGATGAGGCTAGAAAAAAGCAGTGGATTGAGTCTGAAGAAGTTCAAGACCTTATGAAAAGTCTTGAAATTGAGGATGAAGATAGCTTACAAACTTATTTTATTGGAAGAGTTCAAAAAATACTTAATTTCTATGGAAAAAAAATTATTGGTTGGGATGAGATTATTGAAGGAGGATTAGTAAATGATGCCACAGTCATGTCTTGGAGAGGTATCGAGGGAGGTATTACAGCTGCTAAATCTGGAAATAACGCCATAATGACTCCAACATCACATCTTTATTTTGATTATTATCAATCTAAAACTGGAGAACCTTTGGCTATTGGAGGACTTATTCCTTTAGAAAAAGTTTATTCATATGAACCCATACCAGAGGGACTAGATATTAACCAAGCAACTAGAATTTTAGGGGCTCAAGGAAATGTATGGACTGAGTATATAAAGACACCTGAAATGGTAGAATACATGTCTGTTCCCAGAATGACTGCTTTATCTGAAATAGTATGGTCAAAAAGAAGAAAAAGAGATTTTTCTGAATTCAATAAAAGACTAAATTTTTATAAATATTTCTTAGATCTTAAAGAGGTTAACTACAGAAAAAAAAGCTTTGAAAAATATTGAAATAATATTTCTAATAATTTCTTTAGAGAATCATTAAATAATAATTTAGTATTGCAAAATGTGTGGTATAGTAGCATTTAAGGGAAAGTCTTTTGATGCAGGAAAAGTTGTTTATGAAGGATTAAAACTCCTTGAATACAGAGGCTATGACAGTGCGGGAATTGCTCTTATAACCGAAAATAAAGATTTCAAAATTTTTAAGAAAAAAGGTAGAGTTACCAACTCTGAAGATTTATTTTTAGAAGCAAATGTAAGATCCAATATCTGCATAGGACATACAAGGTGGGCAACTCATGGAGAGCCAAGTGATAAAAATTCTCATCCTATCCTCTCTTTCAATAAAAAGTTTTCAGTTGTTCATAATGGAATCATTGAAAATTATAAAGAACTAAAAAAAATATTAGAAGAAGAAGGTTATCAATTTTTTACTGATACTGACACAGAAGTTCTTGTCAATTTTTTAGAATCCTGTATATTAAAATCAAAATCAATAGAGGAAGGGCTAACTTTTGGCCTAAGTAAAATTGAAGGTGCTTATGGAATTGTGCTAATGCAAAATAATAATTCTGATAATCTTTATGCAGCAAGAAAAGGAAGTCCGCTAGCACTTGGCAAATTTGAAGATAATTTCATATTGGCTTCAGACGCAACACCAATCGTAAAATATACTGACGAAGTAATTTACCTAGATGACAATTCTCTTTTAAAAATTGAGAGAGATACCTTTGAAATTTTTGACTTTGATTTGAATATCAGAAATAAAAAATTTCAGAAAGTGGATGTTGAGCTTCAGAAAGTTGAACTTGGAGAATTTGATTCTTATATGCTCAAAGAAATTATGGAACAACCATTCTCTTTATCCCAAACAATGTTAGGAAGAGTTAAAGACAATGAAATTAATCTGGGTGGAATCAATAAGAATGTAGATAAACTTTTAGATGCTAAAAGAATTATAATTATTGGATGTGGCACATCATGGCATGCTGCATTAACTGCTGAGTATTTTCTAGAGAAATATCTAAAAATTCCAGTAGAAGTTGAATATGCTTCTGAGTTTAGATACAGAAATCCTATAATTTATGAGAGCGATGTAGTATTTGTTGTATCTCAATCAGGAGAAACTGCAGATACACTTGAAGCTACAAAAATTGCAAAAGAGAAAGGAGCAACTGTCCTAGGAATAGTAAACTCAGTAGGATCATCGATAACTAGAGAAACACATGAAGGGTGTTATCTTCATGCTGGTCCTGAAATTGGAGTTGCAAGTACAAAAGCGTACACATCTCAATTACTAGTGTTTTTTATGATAGGAATTAAAGCAGCTTACCGTAAAGGAAATATTATTGAGTCAAAATATCATAAAATGATTAGACAACTTACTGAATTACCAAGCAAAGTAGATGAAATTTTATCTGATGTTTCTCCAATAGAAAATATTGCAAAAAAAATATATAAGAAAGATCACTGTATGTTCATGGGAAGAGGGAATAATTTTCCAGTTGCATTAGAGGGAGCTCTGAAATTAAAAGAAATTTCTTATATACATGCTGAAGGCTACCCAGCTGCTGAGTTAAAGCATGGACCTATTGCGCTAATTGATAAAAACATGCCTGCAGTAGTAATATGTACAAAAAGCGATGAGTACGATAAAATGCTTAGTAATGTTATGGAGATAAAAGCTAGAAATGCTATTGTAATAGGAATTGTTGATCCTAAAAACCTCCATATGAAAAGTAATTTTGATTACTGCATAGAAGTTCCAAATACTTCAAAAGACTTTTCTCCAGTAATTAATCAGATTCCATTACAATTAATTGCATATTTCTGTGCTATTTACAGAGGATGTGATGTTGATAAACCGAGAAACTTAGCTAAGTCAGTGACTGTAGAGTAATTTATGGAGGGTGAATAAAATAGAACACCTTCAAGACTATCTTAAAGTTTATCTCCCTTTCCGTTTATTTTAATTACAAGTTCTTCCATATAACAATTTTCCCAATCATTTGGTTTTGGACAATTTTGTTTTTCCCCTTTTATTATATACTCATTATTATTTTCATTTGACGGAGTAATTACCCTTCCATAATCATTTAAAGAATCACCGTATGTTTTAAACCAAAGTTCATTCCCGAGTAAATCCAATTTAGTTAAATAAACATCATTATTTCCAACACCATAAGAACCTGTTTGTCCTAGTACTAAGTAACCGTCTTCTACTTCTAAAATATCCTCAACATAATCCCAAGAATTCCCTCCAATTGTAGTTTTCCATTGGATATTATCATTTAAATACTTTAAAACTATTATGTCACAATCTGTTCCATCTGAACCATAACAGTTAGTATCATAATATTTGATATAACCTCCATCAGAAGTATTCAATTCTTGATAAACTTGTTTCCAATAATCAAAAGGTGGTGGTGGTAACTCTTTAAAACTGATATAATAAAAACCAAGTGTTAATGAAAAAATTCCTAACAAAATAAATACGTAGGATTTCTTAAATATTGATTTATTTTCTGAAGAACTAAAATCTTCATTAAGAACTTCACTAATTCTATTTAAGGAATAAATCGAGGGAGTTACTTCTTCATTTTCAATTCTTTGGATTGTCCTTAGTGTAAGACCTGATTTTTCAGAAAGGTCTAATTGAGTTAATCCATTTTTTATCCTCGTTTTTTTTATTCTTTTACTTAAATTCATAGAAAGATAGTTAGTTTTAATAAATAACAAAATAACTGAAATTTTAATTTAATCATTAAATAATTAATACGTCATTTAAACGTCAATCACGATTAATGTCTATACTCTGAAGTATTGAATCTTAAAATCTTCGTACTTCCTAATTTGGTCTTGTAGTCCAATGATATATTCTCTTTTTTTCATCTTTTTTATCATACCATCAACAGTTGTACGACTTTTTCCAATCTCATAACCATTGTTGATTAGGTATTTGTGAATCTTAGTGTATCCCCAACCTTTTTTGTGTAATTCCCATACCTTATCTCGGACTTCTTTTCGTTCAGAATAGGTCCTTCTATATTGATGAATTGATAACTTTATAGTGACTATGGTGAATGTAAATGTGAGATGAGGTATCCACCCTCCGTAAATTAAGGTGTTACTGTGGAGTAATCTGAGTAAAGTTTTAATAAAGTCTATTCTTAATAATTTTTGATTTTCATTTTCATAAATTAGAATTGCACATAAATATGAGACAATATCTGAAAATTTTATTTTTTTTATTTATTCCAGTAACTCTCAAATCACAAAGAGTATTAGATGAAATAACAATAAACTCAGGTAGAATTTTAATCCCATTTTCTGAAGAAAATAGAAGTCTAATTATTATTGACTCTACTTTTATAAATAACACCTCAGCAAAAAATCTAAGTGAAGTCCTTCAGCAGGTGATTGGAGTTGATATTAGAAGGAGAGGAAATGATGATATTCAATCTGACCTATTTATTAGAGGTGGAAGTTTTGACCAAACTCTACTTCTTATTAATGGAATTAAAGTAGAAGACTCACAAACTGGCCACCACCAAATGAACTTATCAGTTCCAATTGACCTTATAGATAAAATTGAAGTTTTAAAAGGACCAGGTTCTAGAATATTTGGAATGAATGCCTTTAATGGTGCAGTAAATATTATCACAAAAAAAAATAATGAAAATGGCAATTTAAATTTAAACTACGGATCCTTTAATACACTTCAGGGTTCAGGATCAATTCCAATTAATTCCAAAAATTCATCTCATTTAATAAGTACTACATATAGACAATCAGATGGGTATAGATTTAATACCGATTATAGTTATTTAAATATTTTTTATTCTGGAAATATTGAAATAAATGATTCTGATCTTCAAATTCTATACACTAACTCAGATAGAAAATTTGGTGCAAACGGATTTTACGCCAGCCCAGAAGCTAAAGATCAGTACGAAGAGACAAATGGAAGTTTACTTAATTTTAAGTTAACAAAGAAGAAGGAAAATATTTATACTGAATCATCATTATATTGGAGAAGACACGAGGATACTTACATCTATATAAGAGACAATCCTAGTATTTATAAAAATGATCATATTTCACATAAACTTGGGTTTCAAAATAATATTTCCATTTTTTCAGATGCTGGAATAACAGGGATTGGCATTGATTTATCAAATACCTGGCTAAGTAGCAATAATTTAGGAGAAAGAAATAGATTTATAACGACAATATTTGCTGAACAATTAATTAACAAAAATAAGTTTTCTATTACACCAGGTATAGCTTTTTCAATTTATGAAAAACCAAGCAATGACCTATTTAAATCAAAATTATTTCCAGGGATAGATATTGGATATAAATTATCAGATAAGATTTCACTAAATGCTAATATTGGTGAGACATTTAGAATCCCAACATTTACTGATCTTTATTATAGTGATCCAAATAATATAGGAAATGAAAATTTAGATCCTGAGAAGGCGTTTACTAGTGAAGTTGGATTTAGACTCAGAGAAAAAAATTATGGCATTTCTTTGAGTATATTCAGAAGAAAATCAGATAATCTAATTGATTATGTAAAGGCTAACACAAATGATAAATGGTCACCCCAAAATATAAAAAATGTATTAACTACAGGGATTGAATTTGATGGTAAACTACTTGTAAATATTAAAAATAAAATAAACTCAATAAATATTGGATATGCTTACATTAATGATGACTACGATAATAATATATTATCTAGGTATAGCTTAAATTCCTATAAACACAGATTAGTTTTAAATTTTGATTTTAAATTAACAAAAAATATTTCCAACTATTTGTCATTCAGACACGGCGTTAGAGAATCTCAAGAAGATAATAAAAATACAGTGGTTGACTATAAAGTTTCAATGAAGAGATATAGATTGAAGTTAACGCTTAACCTTAATAATATTTTTAATTCAAAGTATTACGAGACAAATCTTGTTCAAATGCCTGGAAGAAATTTAACAATAGGATTAAATTTTAAGATCTAGCTACCTAAGAAGCTTTTCATCATTACATTATTTACCTTAAATCCATTTCTCTCATAAAACTTAATAAGCTTCTCATCACAAAAAAGTGTGATTCTATAACATCCTTTAGATTTACCAATATCTACTAATTCTTTCACTAGCTTCATACCTACCATCTTCCCTCTTACGGAAGTATCTACAACAATATCTTCTATATGGCCAGCTATATCTCCTCTGATTTTATTTTCAATAACAATACTTCCGTAGGCAACTATTTTATTCTCATAAATACCAACTATCGAGTTAGCACTTGTATTAGATGTAAAATTTTTCCAGGACGAATCCTTATCTAAAGAATCAACATCTTTTTCTTTTAGCTGATTTAGTAATATGAATACTTGATCTAAGTCAGATTTATCAATCGATCTAAAAACCAGAGAACTCATTTAAAATTTTTTATTATTTTTTTTAATTCCCCACTGGATCAAAGAGTATTTAAGTGATAACTGAAACATTGTATTCTTAGTCTCATTATTCAGAATATTAGTATCTGATATATTTCGTAAACCTTTAACATACCTTAAGGATAATCCTAAATTTATAGGCAAACGGATTGCTACCCCAGCTACAAAACTAAAATCTCTATTTAAAACCTGATTCTTGATAGAATTTTTTATTCCATTAACACTAACTCCAGCGTCAGTTAAAATTCCGAACTGAGGACCAAAGTGAAAATTGAATGGCCCAAAATCATTTCTAATCAAGATAGGAACATTTATATAGCTTAAATTATTTTTATTAATTATTTGATTTACTTGAAATTCACTACCCTGTGTTGAGTATTGACCCTCAACTTGAATGCCAAATAAAAATGGTAATTTAAAATATAAAAATCCTCCAAGGTGATATCCAGTTATAGATTCAACTCCAGAAATATTACTTAATTTTTGAGTTGCAAAATTAGAACCTCCCTTTAACCCAAGTTCAAGTTTTTGCGAAAAGGAAATATTTGTAAGTAAGAAAAAGAGAAAAAATACTGATATGGATTTTTTTATCATTGTTTTTATTACAAATTTAAGTATTAAACGATTAAAAAATTTAAATATTATGAAAAACCCGCTTGTTAAACCATTAAAGTCAGATGACAAAGAGTTAAATAAACTGATAAAGTTTTATAATGAAACTTTGGGATTCTGTCCTAATAGTATCAAGACTATGTTCATGAGACCACCAATAGCTTACGCCTTCATTAATCTCAATAAAGCTGTCATGGAAAATAGAGGAAGAGTATCAAGCAAGGTTAAAAGGCTAATAGGATACCTAACTAGTACAGTTACTGGTTGTAATTATTGTAGAGCCCATACAATTAGAGCAGCTGAAAGATATGGATCAAGTAATGATCAGTTAAATGAAGTTTGGGACTTTAGAGGAAGTAAGAATTTTGATGAGAGAGAAAAGGCGGCATTTGAATTTGCAATTGCGGCATCAAGCATTCCAAATAGTGTTGATGATAAAATTTCTAAAGAATTAAGAACGCATTGGGATGATGGTGAGATAGTTGAAATACTAGGAGTAATTTCTTTATTTGGATTTTTAAATAGATGGAATGACTCAATGGGAACACCTATTGAAGATGGAGCTTTAGAGTCAGGAAATGCTTACCTGAAAGGATGGAATCCAGATAAGCATATCTACTGACAATAACTAGTCACTTATATCAAAACCTTTTTCACCGTGGTAAGCCATATCCATTCCATCTTTCTCAACTTTTTCAGATACCCTACCTGTTCCAAATATTAGGGAGATAACTTTGTATATAATAAATGTAGCAATAGCTGAGTATAACGATACGTATAAAACAGATTGTATTTGAATCCACACCTGACCAGGATTTCCATATAATAATCCAACATTTCCTTCATTGATCATAGGATTTGCAAAAATTCCAGTTGCAATTGCTCCAAAAGCACCTACTAATCCGTGAATTCCAAAAACGTCTAAGGTATCGTCATATCCTAACCATTTTTTCAGCTTAACAACTCCAAAATACCCAACTAATCCAGAGCCTAGTCCAATTACTAAAGCTCCGCTTACATCTACATAACCAGCAGCTGGAGTTATACCTACTAGTCCAGAGACAACACCAGATGCACTTCCTATAAGTGTTGGTTTAGAGCTCGTGGTAAACCACTCAATTAATAACCATGCTAATCCACCACATGCTGCAGCAACATTAGT